>JAPLFS010000097.1 GCA_026390555.1 Pseudomonadota bacterium | reverse complement strand
TTATTGGCGCACCCTTGGGTTCGTGCTTAGTCGTATGCATAACTCTGCGACCCATCAAGCCTACATCGACTACTTTAATGATCTCTTTGAGAATCCCCGCTCCTGGAAGCAGTTCAGTGACTCCACGGCGCAGATAGTAGCGCTGACTAAACGTTCCGATAAACCGATAGTTGGTGTTCTCTTTCCGCTCTTTGGAATTCCGATGGATGCTAACTACCCCTTCTATCCCCTGCACCAGAAGATAGAGAGTTATATGCAGAGCCTAAATGTGCCCCTGCTGGATCTCTCTAATATATACAAAGGGATCCCGCTAGAGCGACTGCAGGTTATCCCAGGCGTTGACCGACACCCGAACGAGATTGCACACCGCATGGCCGCCGAAGAGATCTACCTCTGGCTTGAGGCTCTGCACTTAGTTCCTGATGAGTTTCTTATTAAAGAGAGGTTTGCAACTCGCTTAGGAACAGGTACACAGCGCGCCTGGGAACCAAAACCTATTACCCCAGTACAGAGATAGTACCTATGAAGATGCAAAGAATGCCCGCCGAATGGGAGCAGCACCGCGCCACATGGATAGCGTGGCCCTATCTAGAATCTGACTACCCAGGAAAGCTAGACGCCGTACGGTGGGCTTACTGCGAATTTATCCGGCATGTTTCGAAAGTAGAGCGGGTTGAGATCCTGTGCCTTAACGAGGAGCTTGAGAGAGATCTACGGGAGCGCCTCAGTCGTCAACAGATAACGGGCGATATAACTATTCACCGTGCCGCATACAACCGTGCCTGGCTGCGTGATTCAGGCCCAATTGGGGTCGTTGGAGCCCGTTCAGAGTGGGTCTCATTTCTCTTTACCGGATGGGGCGCTCTACCTGAGGTCGAACTTGATCAGACCATCCCAGACTTTATCGCCTCCTCCACAGGAATTACGCACAAACGGGAGCTACACGCTACTCAGCAGCCAGTGCTTGAGGGCGGGATGCTCGATGTCAGTGGTGATGGTCTTATCCTTGTAACTGAGGAGTGTCTCCTATCTAGCGACCAAGAACGGAACGCCGGATTTTCAAAGGGCGATTACGAGGAGATCTTTAGGGAATACTTAGGGTGCTCAAGCACTATCTGGCTGCCGTGGGGCGTTGTCGGTGACGATACTCATGGGCATATAGATAACGTAGCGCGCTTCGTTGCGCCTCGCACAGTTGTTGTTGCCAGCGCAGACCGATCTGATACTGCTCAGTATGAGCGCCTCCAGCAGAATATTGAGGCTATCAAGAAATTTCGCACACCAAGCGGCGAGCGGCTGACTATAGTTGAGCTGCCGTTTCCGGAGCCACGTTACTGTGATGGCCTACGTTTATCAGCTGGATACCTAAACTTCTACTTCGCCAATGGGCTTGTGCTGATGCCTACCTATAACGATAAGCAGGACCGTGTAGCGCTAGGAATTCTCTCTGAGTTATTGCCGGACAGAACGGTTATCGGTATTAACTGCACCGACTGGATCCTGGGGGGCGGAAGTCTGCACTGCTCGACGCAGCAGGAGCCTGAGTGGGGCGAAAGCATAACCATTTAAGTGATGCGTTCATGAAAAAAATCGCCACGCTGCTAGCCACGGCGTATTGCGAGCTCCCCAGCGCATCAGAGCCCCAGCACGCAAGCTCTTCAGTAGCCAGGGCAGCAGCTCCCCATCGGGCAGTGTGGCTATCTCAACACCGTAGGAGCCTACCATTCGTTGATCAGCTCTGCGTGGCAGAGGGTCACTTCCGCACAGGACCTGATAGCCGCGCCCCTTAGCGTATAATAATAGTGTAGATGGCGGCCCCATCGATGAGCGGATCGCAATATCACCAACAGTAAGGGTAGTTGGCCTATAAGTATCTAATAACTTGCGAACCACCCTGCCACGCGCACCGAGCCACTTGCCGGGCGACCAGGGAAGACACGCCAGACCCCCCTCTTCGTTAATTAACTCAATCAGCTCAGCAGCCGGCGCGCCATCAGCTACTCGACGCGAAACTCCGAGGCCAAGCACCTCGATGCGCTCACGCGCAACGTACTGCACCCCCTGAACAACAACCATGGATCTATCTCGCCACTTGATAGTACCTACTAGCCCGTTACTTAACTCGGCCCAGCTGCCAAATAATGGAACCTCAGCTCTAAATCGTGAAAATGAGTTCTGTCCCTCCCTATCAACCACGATTACGACAGGTAGAACCCCAACTATACCGCCTAGGTTGTTGCAGGCGGCCTCACACCACTCCCTGACAGAGTAGGTGTCGTAGAGGTGCGCATGAGGATCAATCCGTATCATTGCCATACACCTATCATACGCCCTTAACGTTACCCCTTTATCTGATCAAGCACCGTAAAAAGCTCCTGACTAAGGGCTGCTGTTACGGCTATCAGGGGATTGTTAGCCTCGATACGCCACTCTGCTAGCGGAACTTTGCGTCGGAGCGGATCAAGATAAACCTGCAACCCCGCCTCAGAGGCGAGTAACGCCGCAGAGAGGTCCCACGGCTTAACGGTAAACTGCACACTCACCTGCTCAAGCCCCTGAGCAAGTCGCGAGCAATCGTTTGCGAATCCACCAAAGCGGTAGAGGTTCTCAAGGGCATCCTTATTGCGCAGATGTTGCACAACGGGCGACTCCCCATGCTTTCCGATAAAGAAGAGCACCCCCGCCCCTGCCAGGGTGTTGCATGAGGTGGGTTGCAGCCTTTTGCGTCCCTCTATCCGTAGTGCTGAGGGCTCCTCTATCGTCGTAACCCAACACCCCTCGCCCCTGACCGCCGTAAAGAGTTTGCGCTGCGGAATGTTATAGAACGCTGCGACGGAGAGTACGTTATCCTTCACGAATCCAAGCAGCGGGCCATATCCTACCTGTCCACCGAGCTCGCCGTGAAACCGTTTACATGAGGTTGTTCCATCGAGTGGATCAACTAGAAAATAGCTGCCCCCCGCCTCAATCAAGGCGTGCGAGGATTCATCCTCCTCGGCTAGGATCGGGTAGGTATTGGGCAGACGCGCCAAGATACGGCGTTGACTCTCAAGGTCTAGGTTCATCACCTGTGTTTTATCGGCCTTAAGGGTTGTTTCGATCTGCGCGCCGGACTCCATTGCAGCTACTAGATAGCCAGCAGCATCGAGCACAGCGCCCTCGATCTGCTCTACTATCTCACTAAATACGGTGCTAAAGATGGATTGCATAGCCGAGAGCTTATACCGTCCTAAAGCCCTTGTCATGTAAGCCCTTACTAGCGACAAACATGGGTCTACCGTAAACTACCCCTAAGTATGAAGGATATCTCGCGCGCACTTTTTGGTGAAGCTGAGCCCGCAAAGAACGTGGCGGTTCTGGCGCTTGGAGATGTCGTGCAAGGATACCTACGCTTTTACGCCGACGGCAAAACCCACACCGCCCGCGCCAAGCAGTTAGATACCGATAAGTTCCTAGCGTTTCTTGCGCGCTACAGGGATAGGCGCGAGATCGAGCACCTAATCGTTAAGGACTGGGACCTCTCAGCCACACAACGCTTCGTTGATGATTGCCTAAAGAGTGGCGAAGCGCCCGCAACGGTAGCGCGTCGCCTCGCCACCCTAAAACATATGGGGCGAGTTCTGGCAGAGCGGCTCCCCGGATTTATTAATCCAGCCCGTGAGGTAAAATCCCCGCGCCTACAGGCCGCGCGCCCAAAATCAATTCGCCCGAAAGAGCTAGCTGAGGTTCGAGAACACGCCGAGAAGTTACGCTCGCAGAAGAACTCCTTTAATCGGCTGCGCAACGAGACTATCTTAAACCTACTACTCGACACAGGACTGCGCGCAGAGGAGGTCCGTACTATCAAGATGGGGCAGCTTAGCGACAAACTGGAGTGGATAAAGCAGGTGCGCACTAAAGGACGCCGCTTTCGGGATGTCTATATAACCTCCACCATGCGCGCAAACTTGCAGGAGTATCTGCAGCGCCGCATAACGGAGCTTAAACGTTATCTACCATCCTGCAACGCCGCCATCGATGCAAAGTTGCCGCTCTTTATCAGCACCTACGGTGCCAGCGCCACTAATCTGGCCTCCTTCGAGCTAAGCCCAAAAAGTATCTGGCGCGCCATTCGCGCCTACTCCGTAGAGACGAAACTTCATCCGCACCTACTCCGTCACACATTTGCAACTGAGCTGCTTGATAACTCACACGATATTCGGCTAGTGGCGCAGGCGCTCGGGCATAGCGATGTTCGTATCACGATGCGCTATACCGAACGGGGCAATGAGGAGGTAGCACAGGCTCTAGAGAAGGTTCGTAGAGATAACGATCAGCTACCGAAGGTAAAAGCCACTAGATCAAAACGCTAAGAGGGCGCGCTATCCTAAGCGCTCTAACAACGCCAAGACCTGCTCGTCGTTCCAAGCCGCCCCATCAAAGATCTCTAGGGCGATAGCCTTAGTTGGTTCACAGAACTCCAGATGCATCGGGTGTACGTTCTCATTCCACTGTTCATGCACCGAGGCTTCTGTGCGCCCTCGCTCACGAACATCACGCGCAATACGGCGCGATAATCGCAAAGCCTCGGGCGTATCGACGAACACAGAGCGTGAATAAAAACTACGCAGCTCTGTAAAGTGCAGCGCCAAGATCCCCTCAACCAGGATCAGAGCTGTTGGCTTAATCCGCTTCGTAACAGCCGAGCGGGAGTGCGTTGCAAAATCGTATACAGGTATATCAACCACCTCCCCCCGGCTAAGTACTGCTAGCTGTTGCGCCAAAACTGAGATCTCAAAGGCCAGTGGGTGATCGTAGTTAACGGCGGCGCGCTGCTCAAGGGGCAGGTGCCCGTTGCACTGGTAATAGGCATCAAGGGGTACGATCTGAACTAGATCCTCACCACCAAGTCGAAGTAGGTCGCGCGCTAGCGTAGTCTTTCCGCTCGCCGTTCCCCCTGCTATCGCTACTATCTTAGTCATGCCCAGTCCTGTTCAAGTTTTAGAGCTCTGTTCAAGTTTGAGAGCCATGTGCCAGTTTTAAGGATAGACACTTAGCAGCTCCACCAGCTTTAATAAACTCCCCCAACTCAACGGGATGTGACGTAAAGCCACGTTGCGTCAGCAGCGCGTATGTATCCGGGCACCCGGCTGGTAGTATAATATCCTTACCCAACACCACAGCATTACACACAAAATGGAGGGCGTCCGAGTCCGATACATAAATCAGCTCAATTGCACGCCCAAGTATCTCTAAGTCTTTGCGAGAGAAAGCACCGGGATAGATCAGGGCTAGGCTATTATTTAGGGGACAAAAACAGGTATCTAGGTGATAAAACCGCTCATCCTGCAGTTGAACCGGTATAATCTCCTGCACCTGTAAGATAGTGCCAATTTGATCGTATACTGCTAGATCAGAGCGAAAACCCCAGCCGCAAAAGAGCTTATTACCAGCAAAGAGCGCGTCCCCCTCGCCCTCAAAGCTCCCAGAGCTGAGCTCATGCACCTTAAAGCCGTTGGCCTCAAACCAGGTCTGAAAGTGGCGCTCCTCTCCCCCTCGCTCTGCGTGGCGAAAGCGTGCACGCACAACATCTTGCCCCCGTACTAGCCCACCGTTAGCGGTAAACACCATATCGGGCTGCCCATCTGCGTGCTCTATATACTCAATCTGAGCGCCGCATCGCAAAAGCTCCTGCTCAAGTTCGCTCCATTGAGTAACGGCGAGCGCCTGATCAGGAACGTTACTGAGATCCATCCAGGGATTAATCTTGTACCGTACATCGTAGTCCTTTGGGCGGCATATGAGCCACCGACCGTGTGTGGGCGATATTTTCTTGGAGTCGGTGGTCTTCATACTACGGGGGTCCTTTAACTATTCAGCAAAGATAATCGCACACGTAACTCTAACCCCTCAATAGCGCAACTATTCACCCGAGTATCAACTTGTCATGGATGCTGAATCCCTGCGCTGGAACGTGAACCGCTTCCCGTTACCTGCTCCCGCTCCGATACCGGGTAGCCCTTAAAAACCAGCTTTGACAGCATGGCCGCCAAATGGAGGTGGCGGCGCGACGCAACTGGTTGACAATCTCGCTGTTTCCGTTCGGGAGG
>JAPLFS010000096.1 GCA_026390555.1 Pseudomonadota bacterium | reverse complement strand
TGCCATCTCCGGTACTAATATAGAGCAGGTCGTCAGCACCGAACTGAATTGAGCCCGTGTTACTATTAGGTGAAGATTGGGCTATTTTAATAATGACCTGTAGGGAGTCTTCATTCAGTGTCTCATCTGTGGATTCATCTGTAGTTGCATCGGAGCGTGATTGAAACTGACCAACTACGGGATCGCCCTGGGAATCGATGTAGTACACATAGATAAGGTGGTTTTTTGCGTAGCCAGGGTGAAAAGCTAGCGCCATTAGGCCATTAGGGCCCTTTGAATTGAGTATTTCTTCGATATTAAGAAGCTCAGTGCTTAATAGTTTTCGATCTTTAAAGACGCGCACGGTGCCGGATCTCTCTACGACGTATAAGCGCTGCGTCTCAGTGGGATTACTGGCGATACTAACCGGATGATCGAGGTCATCTGAAATTAGCGCTAGTTTGTATAAAGATGGCGCGGTTGGCTCAGCAGCTGCACCGTAGCAGTACCCGTATAGGCAGCTTAGTAGGAGCAGAAAGAGCGCAAGTATCCTCATAGACCTTATGTCCTTACGAGAGAGGCCATAGAGTCACAGATATAATCGATATTTTGAGGGTTCATAGCAGCAACACAGATCCGACCACTATCGAGGGCATAGATATGGTAGCGCTCACGGAGCTCACGCACTATCTCAACTGAGAGTCCGGAGTAGGAGAACATGCCGCGTTGTTTAAGGATGAACGAGAAATCACGGTGTGGAATTGCCTCAGCAAGTTTGCTAGCGAATAGCTCACGCATCTCATGGATGCGGGTCCGCATTACGGTAAGTTCACTCTCCCATAGCGTGCGTAGCTCCGGAGTTGAGAGCACTAGCGCGATAATCTGTGCTCCGTACGATGGAGGGCTGGAGTAGAGCGTACGAACAATCCGCTTGAGTTGGCTTACGATGTTAGTCGCCTCTTTTTGGGATGCGGTAACAACGGAAAGCGCTCCACAACGTTCGCGATAGACCGCAAACGATTTTGAGTACGAATTTACTACAAAGAACGTAAGGCCCTTGTCGGCAAATAGTCTGATCGGAGCTGAATCCTCCTGAAGCCCCTCTGCAAATCCCTGATAGGCGAAGTCAATAAGGGGAATAAGATCGCGCTCGGCACAGATCTCAACCACCTCTCTCCAGGTATTAGCGTCTAGATCAACACCGGTCGGATTGTGACAGCAGGCGTGCAGTAGTACGGTGCTCTTTGGTTTTAAGCTACGGAGAGCCTCGAGCATATCTGCTGCGCGCAGTCCGTTTGTTTTTGGATCATAGTAGGGATAGGTTTCAACCTTGGCGCCAGCGGTTTCGAAAAGTAGGCGGTGATTCTCCCAGCTTGGATCGCTAATATAGACCGTGGAATCTGGAAAAAAGCGCCGGATAAACTCTATCGCTAACTTTAGTCCACCACTTCCACCCACGGACTGAACGGTAGCGATACGCTTCTCGGTAATAAGGGGGGAGTTTTTTCCGAAGAGTAGCTCCTGCGTGGTGGTGTTGTATGCAGCTACGCCCTCGATTGGCAGATATGTTTTGGTATCCTCAGACGCCATCCATAGCTGCGCAGCACGTTTGACAGCATCCAGCATCGGGATCTTGCCAGCGGCATCCTGATAGATTCCAACTCCTAGGTTTACCTTGCCCGGATGTAAGTCGTTTCTAAAAGCCTCCGTTACTCCAAGTATTGGATCTGTAATTCCGGCTGGGATATCGCTAAAGAGGGAGGTGCTCATAGGGTCCTTAAACTGCAGTAACATCTGAGCGCTATTAGAACCCAGTAGACAAATTGGAGATTAAACAGATGTAGGCTAACACAGCCGATATTGAGGTGCTACCGGAGGGGAATTCAGTTTTTATACGCTTTTATCAAGGCGTGGTTGCCCACTCCCTTATGCAGCGTAACGAGCTGCTCAAAGAGCTCTGTGGTTGTTTCAGTCCCCGGTAGGGAGCAGTGACCAGCGGCCTCTTTTAGGGCGATCTTAAGGTCTTTAAGCATATGGGCGGCATCGAAGCCAGGTTTAAGGTCTCCAGACATTAATCGTGGCGCATAGTTAGATAGGGCCCACGATCCAGCAGCACCCCCCTGTAGGATCTCAAGCGCCTGCGCAGAATTGAGTCCCCGCCGCTCGGCCAGGAGTAGCGCCTCGGTCATGGCGACGATACTGAGCCCAACTGCTACCTGATTTACCGCCTTCATCATCTGGCCCGACCCAGAGGGCCCCATCAATACGACCCGTTTGCCGATACGGTTTAAGAATGGAAGCGCCCTCTGGAAGGTCTCCTCGGGTCCACCACACATAATAGTAAGGGTAGCGTTACGCGCGCCGACATCTCCACCCGTTACCGGAGCATCGAGGAGATCTAACCCCAACTCGCGGCATTTAGTAGCAAAGCTTAGCGCCTCGCTAGGAGCATTTGTGGTCGTGTCGATAATAAGGGCCCCGCGCGCTAGCTTTGGAGCGATGCCGTATGCTCCAAAGAGTATCTCCTGCACAGCAGGGCCATCGCTGACGGAGAGCAGCACGACATCACAGAGCTGAGCTATCTCGTCAGGTGATGATAGTGTGATGCCGGAGTGTTCAAGGGCGGTGACCTTTGATGCGGTGCGTGAATATCCCAGCACCGGCAGACCACTCTTTGCAAGATTTAGAGCCATGCTGGAGCCCATAACTCCGAAGCCGATAACGCCAATTGGGGAGGATCCGTTCATCATAAAGGGAGAGTAGCCCCTGATTGTTTAATTTGGAAGGGAGACCTAACTGTAGTGAAGTAGGCCTGGGTTTGTGGGGTGTCAGGGGCAGCTTTATAATCGAGCTAGTATTCTTTAGAGCAGCGAATTTAATCATTGGTACGGGGGTACTTCTGGTCCATCGAAATTTTGCTGCCCTCAACAACGCCCCAACCCGCCGCTTTTAACGCGGGGTCAATGTGATCAGCTCTGGTCTCGGCTTCGTTCATGCGTCACCTACATTGCCGAGTTGCAGTTCGAGAGACTGCCGAACCAAGCCAATCACATACGGCAACTCTTCCAGATCTGAGAACCCGACTTCAACATCACCGTTTCCCCAGCGGCCAATGCTCGTTACGTCTTTGCAAAGTCCCTTCGGATCATGCACCTCTGAGAAACGCATGTTGAGAGCGAGCCTCAGACGCTTAGCTTGAGGCACCACATCCACGAAATTCGTTTCCGCTTTGAAAGCTACATATAATTTTAAAAACTCCTCACTCACGCACGGATCAAGCGCCAGAACCGATTTGCGGAAGGCATCGAACAGCGAACCAGTCATTGCGTTGAGCAAGTGCGGGTGATCTTCAATGGTGTAGCCGCCCACAACTGCTGCGGCTTTCGGTCGGTAAGCCTCGAGCACATCTGCGGCCAGTTTTGGCGCGGCCCACAAATTCACCGCGACAGTCGCCAGTTTGTCCGCGCGGGTCTTGATAGCCGCTTCGTCCCACGTCTCCAGCGTACCGAGTCCTTGGTTTAGTTTTAGCGGGCTTTGTTTCAAGCCCTTTTCCGGCGCACCGAGCATGTCGCGCTTCTCAATAAATGTGCGATCGCTGAAGTCACTGTTGTAAGCGGTCAGCGTGAGGTTGCCGAGAGTGTGCAACCACGTTTGTTGAATGCGCTGCCACTCATCGCCGAGAGCTTCGCGCCACTTCTGCGAAAGGTTCTCATTTTGCGGCAGGATGTGTTCGATGGTGTATTCATCCACCGTCACCCGCTCTTTGCGTCCGTGATTTTCGAGGCGGCGCAACCAGTAACTGCGACTACGAAAGTTGTAGAGATCGCGGGTGTGCAGGTCGCGGTGAAACTCGTCGTCGCTGGGGAAGCGACGGTAAGACGGCAACACCAGAAACTGCGCCTGCACGCTCTCGAAATAGCGATCTTTCTTCAGCCCCTTGGTAAAGGTCGCGAAGGTCTTGTTCATCGAGTTGGTCGGGATTGCACACACTGCGCGACGGAAGACATACGCCTCGACGAGCCGCACGCTGTTGAGCAGTTCCGACTTTGAAAGCAGTTCCGATTTGTAATCCCGATACAGCTCCAGCAGCAACGGATAGGCCACATCCACCTTCAGCTCGCGCAAGTCTTGGAAGGCCAGTTTGAGATCAGCATCCGTCTCCCCGCCAAGCGCGATCGCGCAAAAATGACGGGAGTAATCACGGATTTCGCGGACTAGGTTTTCGATGTGGCTCTTGTCGTCGGCAAAGTCGGTTCGCGTGTTTCGTGCATGGGCTTTGAAGGCGTCGTAGACCTCGCTGATATTGGGAATCTCGCCAGACAATACGGTGAGGTAATGCCGCATGAAGCTGTCGAAGTGCGTGCCATAGGCTTCCTGCCCAAAGTCAATTTCCATTGGCCGCCAAAACTGCTCATAGAGTTTCGTTTGCAGCAATGGCTCCAATCCCATCAGGATGAAATTGCGGATGAGGTCGGCCTGGCTAAGTTCCTTGCCCGTCGAGTTCATGCTCTCGAAGATGAGCTGTGGGTTGTCTTGGTCGCGGGTCAGCGCGATGTCCACCACCACCAGCTTCGCCAGCCCCTTGCAGAGCACCGCGAGATCCACTTTCTCCGACTCGATCCAGTTCTCAAAGAGATCGAAATTACCCTTTACGCGCAGCGACGGTTGCTGCGGTTGCTCGCCGCTATCCACGATGGCGTTGAGGGAGGCCTTATCGGTTTGCGAAAGCAACAACTTGAAGTGCCGCTCTCCCGTTTCTTCTGGATTCACTAAAAAGTAGTTCTTGATCTTGCGCTTGGAAAAACCATCGAACGGTTCGGACTCGCCCACCGCTTTGGCGAGAGCAGCCAGCAAGAGCGAGACCGAGGTGAGTCGTTGCTGGCCGTCGATGACCAGCAGTGGTGCTTGGTGCGTGACTTGGGATAGGCCGCTTTCGACATAGACAATTGAGCCGACAAAGTGGACGGCGATCTTGTCGCTGCTGCCGCAGCGCACGATGTCGTCCCACAGTTGGCGGCATTCCTTCTCGGCCCACGAATAAGTGCGCTGGTAGATCGGGATGACGAATTGCGGCGACTTCTTCAAGAAATCGAGGAGTTTGGCTTCGGTGGCTTTCATAGTGGTTGGCTCACAATTCTCCGGTAAAGGCTTGGTGCAGCAGCGACTTAAGGATAGGAAGATTGATTCACTTTTGGCAAGTATTGGCTTCGAGGTGCAGAGTGGTTCCCGTGAGGATTTTGTAGGGCTTGGTCGCGACCGCCGCACTTCTAGCGTCGTTATGGTGCATGTTGGGTGAGGGAAGAGGGTGTAAGTCGCCAAAAAAGGAGTAATAGATACACGACCCCTGCAGGTCCGAGAGAGTGACGACTTTAGAACTCATCCATCGGCGGGTCGAACGAGTCATAAATAGGAATTTCATCGATAGCCTGTGAGGTATCGATAAACTTCGGGATTGGAGGAGGAGCTCGAAGGTAGGGGAGCCCGTGAGACTTCATGATATCTGCGATTGCGAGACCGTCTTGGATAAACGCGACGATCACATAAGAATGTTATGTAATATCAGAATATTAGGCGAATTAGAAAGGTTAGGTAAGGTATTGAATCACATAAGAATCTGGTGTGATTTGAGTCGTTAGATGTCAGACACTCCTGCTGGGGAGAGACCGTACCGAGCTGCAAGATCGCGCAGGTGTCGGAGGCCGGTCATCAATCCCCGTACGATCTTCATAGTTGGCTGGTTTGAGAGATAAGAGATGATCGAATTTAGTATGCTATATAACGTGCGATTTTTCGAACACTTGTTCAAGATAAAAGCGGTAACTGATAAAAGCGTAAGATTCCGCTAATGTCGGATCGACATTCGCGTGACCCTTGACCGAATCAGGGTGCCGTTCTGGTCAACCGCACGTGCACGCAATCTAAGCGAGTGGCGGGGAGTTCGAGGTATCTTCCAGGAGCAGATGTAGGGTGCGCTAGAGAACCTGCAGGCAGCCTTCCCGTTAGCCATTACAGACACATTTCGCAAAGAGTTAATCGCCGGTCCGGACGGGGTAACCGTGAATACAAGCCGCCTACTTACAACAAGGCGAGAGGGGCGGGAGATAGAGAGAGAGAGGGCGTTCTTGCCTGGTCCTCCCCCGTTTTCTCCTCCATTTTCTCCCCCGCTGCGCGGTGCGATGACGAAGGACTGGGGCTCCGAAACAGCTTGGCGCCCGGTAGGGTCTGTTATCCGTGCTTTAATCGAAACAGGGCCAAGGGTGAGCTGCGAAAGCGGCAGCTCGCCTATATAGGTGAGTACTCCACCTTGAGCCGAGGCGAAGGGCGTGAGCAGGATCGTTTTGTCGTTGGCGATAACTTCGACCATTGATCCGAGAATCACGGTCTGACCGCGCACGGTGACCGGGATAACGTCGGACTGGGAGTAGGGAGTGTTGTTTGGAATTGAATCAAGGGTCGCTGAAAGTGGCAGGGACGCAGGATTCTTAAGAGAGCGAGCTGTGACCGTTGGAAGCGAAAATGTGTAGGAGAACCTGTTTTCGCTTGAGTCGTTCGCCTCAATCCGAAAGTGGTAGAGAGAGCTGGCAGTCTGTATAGAAACCTCGCCAGCGAAGCGCTCATCAGAGAGACTCTCTAGCGGTATCTCTTGCCAAGATATGCGGTCTGCGCTCTGGAAAAATCGGATATCCTGCACGCTGTCTGGCAGTTGTGCATGGTGTAGCTCTCCTGGAATATTTACAAGCGCGCCTAGACCGGGATTTGGGTCGAGGGTAAATTCGATACGATTCGTCTTAGTTGGGTCGATGCCGGTCTGCCAAATGCCGTCTACCAAAGAGCGCAGCTCGCGCAGGGATGGCGGGTTCTCATCAATTGGGGAGGTTTGATGTTGCGCAGCGGTCGGAATCGAGAACTCTCCAGTAGTAGTGACGGAGGTATCTACACCGTTGATTTTGACCTCCCTGCTAAGCTGTACCTCGTAGCGTCCCGCAGCTATGGCTCCGCCAACTTTTGGAATTGTAAGCTGATGCACAGATCTGCTCAAGTAGAGGCAGCTCCGCTTGTCATGGTCGGGGCAGACCTTATATTCTCCGATAGAGCCTGAGCTAATCGCCGCACCGTTGCGCTTGATAATGTACTCTGGTGCGGGCTCTACAAAGGAGTCCCCGTACCATGTGAGAAAACCCCGCGCCTTGGACGAGCCGCCGTATGAGTAGAAGGAGTTCAGAAGCCCGGTGCGCGGAACGAGTGTGGCGGTCAAAGCGCCTACGTTGTACCAGCGCGAGGTGTCGGTGAGGGGTCCGATTCCGACGGTGAGAACGTCTGGTCGATTGGAGCTTTGCATGCGCGGGCCGAAGTAGCCGCGCGGTGCGTATCTATAGGGGTGCTCCCAATCCATGTAATCCGAAAGCCAGACGAAGCGGTCCTCGTCGTATGTAAAGGCGCCATCACGGGTAAATGTAATGCTAGGGCCTTGAATCTCGGCGGTGTTTCTGTTGCCGACCATTAATGAAAAGAAGGGGAGGTCTCCCGCAGACTCGGCACTCGGCGCAACGTCGTGGTATCCGCTTGCGAGTATCATGGGCACCTGCCCGGCGGGAATAGTGAAAATGAAGCCTAACAGCCGTAAGTCTTCAATCTTGCTGTTACGCCTTAAGCGCTTTAGTCCAAAGAGGGCTGTGAGTTCAAGGGGGGCTGCTGGATCGGCATGTGACACCGCATTAACCAGATAGGGCCTGAGAGGTCCCGGATCCATTTCCAAGCTCTCGGATAAACCACCTTCTCGGTGGAAGTGCAGTAGCGCAGGGGGCTGTAATGGATCGTTTTCGTCCCAGGGAAGGAGTACTGTAGTGGCCGAGAACACCCAGTCGGAGGAGATCGGATTAATTGCCAGGGGGAGGCTGTTGCCCCCTCTAAGATTCATCCAAGCTAGGCTGAATGATATATCTCGTCCCCCCATCTTTGGGGTAAAGGCACAGTAGTGCAACATATACCCATCATTCGTTCGCGGAATTTTTGCTACGAGAGATAGCGTAGCCTCTTGATATGCCGTTTCAACAGGGGTCTCGGGTCCTGCGATATTAACAGTTTTGAGAATCAGGGCGGTAGGTTCTTCGACCAGGAAAAACGATGCGATGTCCCATTGGCCGCTGGTTCGGACGTAGATAGTCGTTGAGGCAGCGCCCTCCTTTGGATGGAAGCCTAAGTCTTCTCCCATAGACAAGCCGGCACGAAGCTGACGGGAGGCAAGTTTCACGACCCATGGGGTTGAAGCCCCATACGAAAGGTGCAGAGCGTAGCCCTGCCACACGGAGATCGGCACAGAGGCTGATACGACGCCTCCTGTTATCTGAAGCAAGCTACTATTAAGCCCGTTCGATCCAGGAGCTCCGCTTGCTGACGTAGTGACCGATACGGTTATAGAGCCGCCGGCCGGCACCGTTACTGAGCTAGCAGAGAGGGCTGTTGAAAAGCGAGATGTTTCGCCCCGCTCGCCGGACCACGAAGAGCCCGAGATCGAGTAGGTCCAATCTGAGTCGATGATTGAGTTGGAGAGGGTTAACCCATGCGTCACAGAGAAGTTTGGCTGCTCCGGCAAGCTAATCCCAAAATCCAGCTTGGTTGCTGAGAGGGAGAGGGGGCTTTTAATATCGAGCACGAGGGAGATAGTTGCGTCCCCGAGCGGGGTCGTAAATTTGAGAGGGACAGACAAGCTCCTTGCAACTGCGACTCGGTGGTCCACCGCTACAACGATTGGGATGGTTCGGCTCTCATCTGGCAAGAGAGAGAGCTGCCCAGCGGGGAAAGAGATGGAAACGCCAGCGACAGGCTTTAAGACAGAGGGTGAGATAGAGAGATCTGCGCCTGAGGTGTTTACAACGGTGACCGATGCAGAGAGCTCCTGCGCTAGGCGACTCGGAGTGTAGCTTACGACAGGCGCGCGGCCATGAAAGCGCAGGAACGTGTACGGTTGTCCGGCTGCGGCAACGGCAGCTACAGCATCTATCATGCCTGCCCCCTGTGCTGTAGCGTCATCCCCCAGATCGGAAGCTGTGCCGATAATAATCGCCTTGACATCTGCTGGGGTTAAGGAGGGGTTCGCCTGGCGTATAATCGCTGCTAAGCCCGCCACGTGCGGAGCTGCCATCGAGGTGCCGGAGATTGCGATGTGAACGGTGTCTTTGCACTCACTGCCTGAGGCGAAGCTCCCGAACCGCGCAGCGCAGATATCAACGCCAGGAGCAGCGACGTCAGGTTTTAAGACCTGAGGGAAGTTTGGTATGGGGCCGCGCGATGAGAAGGTAGCGATTGAGGATCCCGGGCACTCTCCGCTAGCCGAGCCAGGCTTGCACGCTGCAGCAACTGTAATTGCTTCGCGCGATGTGCCCGGTGAGCCCACAGTGCCGGCTGCAGGGCCGCTGTTTCCGGCGGAGACTGTAAAGACAACGCCATTTTTAGAGGCCAGATCAATGGCGAGAGACGTTGGGTCATCTGGGTTGCCGCTGCTGCCAAGGCTTAAGCTGCAGACGTCAAGGTGATCCAAAAAATTTCCGTCTAGGTTCGGATCGGCGCAGCGCTCGATGGCAGCAATAACGTCAGAGCTCCAGCCAGAGCCCGAGGCACTCAGAACCTTGTAAGCATAGATCTTAGCGCCGGGAGCTACACCCGGAAGGGGATGGGAGACCCCGTTTGAGTCCCGATACGTGCCGTTTCCGGCGGCTGTAGCGGCGACGTGCGTTCCATGGCCATGATCGTCCATCGGGTTAGTGTCGTTGTCTACAAAGTCGTAGCCCCCAACAACTTTGCAGCCGGCTCCGAAGCAGCCGCCGAGATCTGGGTGTGTGTAATCAACGCCTGTATCGATGATGCCTATAGTTGTTCCTGTGCCGTCGAGGCCTAGCCCCTGAGAAGGCTGCCAGACCTCTGATGCCCTAATAATATTGACTGACTCAGAGAGCGAGGCCTTAACAGAGACATCAGGGAAGACTGAAATCCCTGGCATGCTCGCAAGGGCCGTTTGTGCATCAGCTACCGTTACGCCGCTAACCGCGAAACCGTTAAAGGCGGTGGAGAACTCCCTGGTGATCTTGGGGCTCGCACCAGAGGTAGATGAGATCTGGGCGCCTTTGGCAGTAAGCGCCGGAAGAAGAAGTCCCCGAGCCTTTTCATGCTCAAGCGTAATCTGTTCCGAAAGTGCCACAGCGGAGATCTGAGCTTGAGCAATATGGGGACCCCCTGACTTACGGAGTATTGCGGCGGCGAGTAGAGGGGGCTTCGAAAGCTGAACTAGGACTCCATGCGAAGCCTCAGTAGATCTCTGCAAACCCGATAGGTGACCCAGTCCGGTGCCCGATAGGTGACCCAGTCCGGTAATAGCGCCATTTTTTTCATGCATCACTATGCGGTCAGTGCTCACAACGCTGGGCTCACCATTTATTACCACTGGCGAAAGGGGAGAGGGGTCCTCTGACACCTGCGCGTATAGCACCTGTTCTTGTAGCGCTGGGTCCTGTTGGGCATTAGCAGAGAGGGGAACAGAGAGTGTAACAGAGAGAGCAGAGGCCATGGCTAGCACTGCGAGCAGCGCCAGTAGATAGCGCGAACAAAGAAAATAGCAGGCCCGAATGCGGCTTAAGCCAGGTATGTTGAACACCCGTATATTCCTAAGTACTACGTGATCTAACAAAGCGCATAAAAAAGCGCCTAGAGCAGTTTACAAGGATGCTTGAGGCTACTCAATCAGGAGGGCAAATACTATTATAAACTTCAGAGGTGACGTAATAGAGATCTCTGGTGCGCTAAGGTGGTAGCTAGCTGTTTCAGTATGTTATGGGCATAGAAAGGAGATACGCAGCGAGGATACTTAAAGCTAGAAATCAGAAACTGTTACAGAATATCCCCTGCGGCCTGATAGATACCACCCGCACTTGTTGGTGAGGAACCACATCTCCTGGATGAATAGTAGCAGTAATGGAGTGCATCAAGCAGGAATTAGCGCCGCCACTCATCGATTAAAGTAGCAACAAGCCCGGTCCATCCGGTCTGATGCGATGCGCCGAGACCCTCTCCGGTATCGCCGTTAAAGTATTCGTAGAAAAGTATGTAGTCGCGCCAATGCGGGTCGTTCTGGAACTTTGCATTATTGCCAAAGACCGGACGAATACCGGCAGCGTTACGGGTAAATATAGCAATCAGACGATCTGCGATCTCGCGAGCTAGCTCATCAAAGGTAACCTGCTTATCAGCGATAGTATTAACGCGAAAATCTGGGCCATAAGCCTTATTTAACTTCTTAAGCGACTCGATAATCATAAAGGTAGTGGGGAACCAGACTGGGCCGCGCCAGTTCGAGTTGCCGCCCTTTAACTTATTCTCAGATTCCCCCGGCTCATAATGGACCGAACTATCTCCGAATATAAATGGATTCTCTGCATGCACTTTAGAGAGGCTACGAATACCAAAGTCTGAGAGAAACTCATCCGGATCAAAGACGCATTTGAGGAGCCTCATAAGTTGCTGCTCGTCAAAGATCGACAACACTAGTGAGTCACCCTGCTTGTGTTGTACCGGGTAACAGCAATTCTTGAGCAGATCTTGTTTGTTCTTAAGGGCCCAATCGAGACGTTTGCGAAATTCCGGGAACGATTCAAGCCAGGTTAGTTCAAGACGCTCAACCGCATAGAGCGGTATAATGCCCACAAGCGAACGGATGTTAAGGGTATGACAGGTGCCATCTGGGTATCTTAATATGTCGTGAAAAAACCCATCCTCCTCCGACCAGAGTGACATATGTTGACCGCCCATGTTCTTAATCGCAGCACCGATATAGATGTAGTGCTGAAAAAACTTAGTGGCGAGCCGCTCATAGACTGGATCCTCTTTGGCCAATTCCAAGGCAAGGCGCATCATGGTTAGGCTGAAGGAGCCCATCCAACCGGTCGCATCGGCCTGCTCAAGTCGGATACCATCCTGTAGCTTCTCACTTCGATCGAGCACGGTAATATTATCAAGGCCTAGGAATCCCCCCTCAAATACGTTATTACCTTCTGCGTCGACCTTATTGACCCACCAGGTAAAGTTGAGCATCAGTTTGTGAAAGTTCTTTTCGAGGAAGTCTCTATCCTGTTTGCCGGTCCGTACCCGCTCCAGATGAAAGAGTCGCCACGTAGCCCAGGCGTGTACAGGGGGAGTAAGGTCTGAAAACTCCCATTCATAAGATGGAATCTGACCGTTTGGATGTTGAAATTGTTCAAACAACAGGAGCGAGATCTGCTCCTTGGCAAAATCCATGTCGACTAGGCCAAGCGGCACGGCATGGAACGCTAGATCCCATGCTGCAAACCACGGATACTCCCACTTATCCGGCATCGATAGGATGCGCATAGAATTGAGGTGTCGCCAGTGCGTGTTACGAATCCCTCTCGTCGCTAGAGGCCTTGGGGGGATGGACCGTTTCATAAAATTGGTTAGTCTCATCGATCCTTTCTTTGAGGATCCTTTCGCCCTGATTGATAGTCGCATGCTCCCGCTCCGTTCCAAGGTAGAGCACGATACTCTCGCTTGAGCCCGCGGCGATATTTAATTCATAAACGATGGCCGCCTTGGTGCCGGTATTTTCTGGATTCGTGCAGCGCTCTTGACCCACTATCTCTCGGTGAAAGGCGTCCTTAACGTACGGGGTAACGCTCTTAGTACCGTAGAGTCGCTCGCAATTGGTCTCATTATTTGTAAAGAGGGGTATGCCGCCGGGAGGAGCGTGTAGGTACATTGCACCAAGTGCATACGACTGTATCATGGGGCCAAGAAGATCTGTTCCCGTGTCGTCTGCTTTAATTGAGATACCGGTAGGTCCTTTATCAAGCAGGTTTATTTTTGGCTCTTTAAGCGCTTGCGGGCCCCATGACCAACCGTTTCTAAAGAGGAGCTGTGGAATAATATGTAACGGTGCAGGATCGGGCCCACGATTGTGCGCAGTGATCTTTATGATTGTGTCGTCCGGACTGGACTTAGCGTACTCAACGAAAACGTCGAAGTAACGGTCCGTATCAAAGATGCCGGTATCGATTAGCTCGAATTCTGGGCCCTTGCCTGCGCGGAGTTTGTTCTCTTCAACCAGTTGAGCGTACGGGTACTCCTGTTGTGGGTACTTGTAGAGATACTTCATGTAGCTGTGGGTAGGAGAGCTATCGAGGTAGAAGTAATACTCCTTTACATCCTCGCCGTGATTACCCTCCGATGGAACTAACCCAAAGGCGCGCTCCTTTAGGATAGGATCCTTTCCGTTCCAGAGCGCTAATGAAAAAGAGAGCAGCTGATATCGATCGCAATATCCAGCTAGACCATCTTCGCCCCAGCGGTAGGCTTTGCTGCGCGCCATATCGTGTGAAAGAAAACCCCAAGCATCTCCGTTGGCGCTATAATCCTCGCGCACTGTGCCCCAGGAGCGCTCGCTTACGTACGGCCCCCAGCGCTTCCAATGACCTCTGCGTTCGAGGTCCTCCTGTAGTCGTAGATGTTCGGCGGTTGTGCTCATGGTGTGTGGTAATGGAACAGCTGTAATTGTGGCATATCTACCGAGCAGTTCACAGTTTGATCGGCAACTTGCTAGAGACTTATCGGCGCAGCGTTGCAAACGGAGTTTTGGAAGTCGGGGGATTTAAGCAAATCAACTACCTCTTGGCTAAGACCGCTTCCATAATCGCACCACGACCACACACCCAACTTATTAACGAGAGGAGTATCGCTGGTATCGTAAGAAGTCCTGCTAGAAGTAATGTCACTATATCGCCAGCTCTCCACGGCTCCGCTCGCATCAGGAGTCGCGTCAGTCGATTGCCGTTATTAAAGCGTTGATTAAGGATGCTCTGTACCCATCCATACGGGTCGTGCTCAAAGGAGGTAAAGTTAATTGACTCTACGCGCAGTCCAGAACGCTCAGCGGCAGCACGTAATGATGCTGGCGAATAATGCAAAAGGTGGCGCGGTACATCGAGGTGAAACCAGCCCTCTTTGCCGTACGAGGCTTGCCAGCTTGCAAAGTTGGGAACTCCGATAATAAGGCGACCGTTTGGAGATAGCAGGGAGCAGGCTCGTTTTAGTTGTGATAACGGATCTGAGAGATGCTCCAACACCTGAAACATAACGACGAGATCGTAGCGTTGCTCCGTAGGTAGGGCTTGACCCCCCTCAACAAAGACCGTCAGGCCAAAATGCTTACGGGCAAAGGCAGCCATCTCCTCGGTTCGCTCCGTACCGCAGACGCTCCATTCATAGGAGCGCAAAGCGTTCAACATAAAACCGTCCCCGCACCCAAGCTCTAACGCACTGCCAGCTTTTGGGAAGAGCTTCGACCAACGCCAGGCACGGCGCCTGTAAAGGAACTTTAGGATTGCTATTATTACACTGTTATAGCGGCGATATGAGCGCGGATAGTACGGATCTAGGTTAGCCGGAATAGGGTGGGTCCACGCAACGGTGCACTGAGTACAGTGCGCCACCTGAAAAACATCCTTTGTTATATAATCACGCGCATGGGAATAGAGTAGGGCGGCCTGTGGTGCCGAGCAAACTGGGCATAATCCTGAAACTTTCTCGACAGATACAGCATCTTTCACTGATAGAGCCTCATGTAAAATACTCTTAGGGGAGTTGTGTGTAGCGCAAACCCGCAAGATGAGAGAGCGTTACGGAGAATACAAACCCAAGCGCAATAATAGGGCACTGCGCGCCGTTCTGAAATAGTGAATTAAATGGGGTGGATTAAGTAGGGCCCTATCAGAAAGCGGAGGATTTAATGAAGGTAGTTATTTTAGCCGGCGGCCTGGGAACGAGGCTCGCTGAAGAGACCGTTATAAAGCCCAAGCCGATGGTCGAGATCGGGGGACGACCGATCCTCTGGCACATTATGAAGATCTACTCTTCATACGGCTTTAACGAGTTCGTTATCTGTACCGGGTACAAGGGTTACGTTATTAAGGAGTTCTTCGCCAACTACTACCTGCATACGACCGATGTTACCTTCGATATCTCCAAGGGAGAGCTAGAGATTCATAACAATAAGACCGAACCCTGGAAGGTGACCCTAATCGATACCGGTGAAGAGACCATGACCGGCGGACGACTAAAGCGTATCTCGCAATTTGTCGGTGGCCAGGACTTCTGTATGACCTATGGCGATGGGGTCTCAAACGTTAACATCGCAAAGCTCGTAGATTTTCATAGAGCACACGGTAAGCTATGTACAGTAACGGCTACACGCCCACCGGGCAGATTCGGAGCTCTGGGGCTGGAGGGAGAATCCGTTACGCATTTTCAGGAGAAGCCGCTCGGAGATGGGGGCTATATTAACGGAGGTTTCTTTGTCGTCTCGCCCAAGTGTTTTGATTATATCGATGGAGACTCTACGGTATGGGAGCAGGAGCCGATGAAGAGGTTAGCAGAAGATGGGCAGATGAAGGCCTTTCTGCACGATGATTTCTGGCTTCCGATGGATACGGTCCGTGATCGTAGGCAACTTGAGGGACTCTGGCAGACAGGAAAGGCTCCATGGAAAGTTTGGGCATAATTAAACAGGAATTTTGGCAGGGAAGACGCGTGCTCGTTACTGGGCATACCGGATTCAAAGGGGCATGGCTGACGCTCTGGTTGCAAAAACTGGGCGCCAAGGTAAGCGGCTTCTCGCTCGGAGTTCCGACCGAGCCGAGCCTCTTTAAGATCCTCTCTTGGGGTGAGGCGATCACTAGCTTTGAGGGCGATATTCGCGATGCAGCCCTATTCTCTAATATAGTAGAGCGCGAGCAGCCAGAGGTCGTGTTTCATCTGGCAGCGCAATCGCTCGTTCGACCCTCATACGAGGATCCGGTCGGCACATTTGCAACTAACGTGCTTGGGACCGTGCATATGCTTGAAGCTGTGCGTAAAGCTAATGGAGTTAGAGCGGTTATTAACGTCACAAGCGATAAGTGTTATGAGAACCACGAATGGCCCTACGCGTACCGAGAAAACGATCCGTTCGGCGGTAGGGACCCGTACAGTTGTAGTAAGGGGTGTGCAGAGCTTGTGACCGCAGCGTATAGGAGCTCGTTTTTCTCTCTAGCGGGACCTGATCAGGTTGGACTTGCTTCCGTCAGAGCAGGAAACGTTATTGGAGGTGGTGACTGGTCCGCTGAAAGGCTGATTCCGGACTGCATGCGCGCCTTCTCTCGAGGAGAGGAGGTAGTTATCAGAAATCCTGCCTCGGTGCGACCATGGCAGCATGTATTAGAGGCGCTGCGTGGGTATATGCTTTTGGCGCAACAGCTATATGACACGCCAATGCAGTTCTCAGAGGGGTATAACTTTGGCCCCGATACTCAAGATGCTCGCCCGGTCTCCTTTATCGTAGAGCAGCTTTGCAGCACATGGGGTCCGAGCGCCAAGTGGCGCCTTGTACGGGAGGGGGAGGGGGTCCATCCACATGAGGCTACCTGGTTGCGACTAGACAGTTCGCTCGCGCGGTGTAAGCTCAACTGGAAGCCGCTACTTAGTTTAACAGAGGGTCTGGCGTGGACCGCACAGTGGTACCGTGCATTTCATGAGGGCGCCAGCATGACAGAGGTGAGCCTTAGTCAGATTGAACAGATTGAAAGCTTAGAGAGAGAGAAGCGATGACACGGTGTTGCCGGTTTTGCAAAACCCCCCTTACAACTACCTTCGTTGATCTGGGGATGAGCCCCCTTTCAAATGCATTTATCAAGAGGGAGCAGCTCTCCGCTTTGGAGCGGTTTTATCCTCTACATGTTTTTGTGTGTACAGGGTGCTTTCTAGTTCAACTTGAGGAATTTGAGAGCCCAGATCAGATCTTCTCTGATTATGTATATTTTTCATCGTACTCAGAGAGCTGGCTTAGGCATGCAAAGCTATACAGTGAGCAGATGATAGAGCGGCTTAAGCTCGATTCGAGATCGTTTGTGGTTGAGATCGCAAGTAACGA
>JAPLFS010000095.1 GCA_026390555.1 Pseudomonadota bacterium | reverse complement strand
GGATCTCATGCGATGTTGAGTAGGCCGGTACGCCGTAATTTATAACCTCTACCTGACGGTTGCCGGGATTAAGGGAGAGCATCTGCGCAAGCTTTTTCGGAAAGGTATCTGTAAACTGCATGTAGGGGGCGAAGGTAAAGGAGTCTCCGATCGCTGCTATACGAAAAACGTTCGCGGGCTTCAGCACTGCATGTGGATAGTCCTGCATGGAGGTTGCAGTGGGCGCACGGAAGTAAAACTGAGGCCGGTGGCGATAGATACCCCGATTAGGGGTGCTACAAGGGGGAGCAGTAACCGCGTAAGCCTATCCACTTAAGCACCTCCGACGCGCATACTAGGGGTGGCTAGTGGTGGTGTGCAGAGGGTGTCTTGAACCCGCTGATAGAGGGCGCAGAGCTGTGTTTCAAAGGCAGGAATCGTATAGAGATGCTCGGCGCGTAGCCGTGCCTGAGCGCCTAGCTGTGCCCTAAGCTCTGGGTCATCGAGTAGGCGTTTAAGACCCGCAGCAAATCCAGGCGCGGTCGGTGGTGTTAATACCGATATCTCGTTGTCTAGTACCTGAGAATGGGTTGGTAGATCGGTCGCAACTAGAGCCCTCCCTGAGTGCAGGTACGAGTAGATCTTCATCGGAGTGTTATTTCCCCTGATGCGGGGCGAAACCAGAATTGCTGCCTGCTCAAGGTAGCTCTTCAGGTTTGCAAGGGGGCGAGCTCCAAGAAATACAACGCTTTCAGAGCACCCTAACTGGCGCGCCTTAAGGGTATAACGTTCAATTAAGGTGTGAGTTCCGCCAATTATTACAAGTTGTGGCTGGGAGGGATGATTTATAATAAGTGAGAACGATTCGAGTAGCAGATCGATACCCTGGTACGATTCGAGGTTGCCGACGTAAAGCAACACTGGGTGTTGAGTTGAAACGGAGGCTCCAAAGATCGTAGCAGCATCTGTTTGTGAAGCCTCCGTTGTAGGTAGGAGCGAGACATCACGTAGCATTACGGTGTGTGGCGAGCCGTGCTTAATAGCGATAGCCTGTAGCGAGTCACAGACAGGTGCCACCGCAATACTGCCCCGTACCGCGATCCCTTCGATTAGGTTTAGGATCGGAGATATCGGAGCGCACCACCACCATTTTTCTGTGAGCTGCATCGATAGCGATGAATCCATATCGTATATATATGGTGTGCCGAAGAACTTCTTAGCTAGCCAGGCGATAAACACCGCTTCTTCAACGGCGTGAACCACCGTGTATTGCGATCTGCGAGCGCGCCACAAAAGTAGGAACGCCGAACAGAGAAAGAAGATATCACACAGGAGCTTTTTGCATGAGATGCCTGGGCGAATACCACGCAGAAACTTAGGAGTTGGGGTGCGAATAATACGCACACCAGGGATCTCAATCTCTTCACCCTCATCGTACACGAGCAGATCAATCTGAGGCGCGGAGTTGTTATTGAGCCCTAAGGTACGCGAGAGCGTATCAAGCACCATTCTTACGGCTATCGGGGTTCCGCGCTCCTGATAGAATGGTTGTGGGGCTAGCAACAATACCCGCATGTTAGGTCCTACCAAAGATCTTTCTACGAATTATTGCCACCGTATCGCGGATAAAGAAGCGCAGGGTCCGACGTTGACAATTAAGCCACAGCAGCAGGTAGCCCCCCTGTGAGAGGGTAAACTTTAAAACATGCCCACGCAGTCTTGGTAGGTGACAGAACATATGTGTGAACATATGGATCTCTGTTTTAAGAAACTGCTTGCCGGATTGACGGGGAAAGCGAAAGCCGTGTGGGCCGTAGGCTGGAACCGGCTTGCCCTGGCGACGGAGCGTCTCGATAACACGGAAGGCACGCCACCGTTTCTCGGTTCCCATCATGCGGTTGCAGGCGAGCGCCTCACGCCTGGTTACCGGCTCTACAACCACATCACCGGCAGCTGTTATCTGTTTCATAGCTGCTTGACCACGCGCCGAGCGTGCTAAGCCGAAGCTCCAACCCTTGTAGAAATCAATGCCGCTGTGTGGAGGTGCCATCCATGGATCGCCAACAGCGATGTCGGCGAACTCCGCACTCGCATCAAAGCATGTCAAACAACGAGCCGGTGTATAGAGCCGGTAGACGATGTTGATAATCTCCATCGAGGAGGGGCGGTAGCCCTTTTTCTCGCCGAAGTAGACCGGATAGAGCGAGCCATCACTTTTCTCTATGTGTGGGGTTCCAGGGTGCTTGCCAACACGAGAGATATAGCGCGTGGCGTTCTTTGCGTGTGAGCCGAGGCTGTTCCAGATAATCTTGAGCGCTTCGTGCTCAACGGCAGCGTGACAGAACAGACCGATGGTGAGTACGATCCTTTCACGCAGCCTTTGATCCAGTTCAGCCGCTTTCACATAGCCGTGAATTTGGCAGGGGAGACCCACCAGCGCATAGCGACCTGGGATAGCGCGAATCTCGCTAAAAACTGAGTTAGTTGGACAGATCGCATACTTTGACTTCATCGCGGCAAGGAGCTCCTCCTCTGTGCGCGCAACGATAGGCTTACCCTTCCAGAGCTGCTCTGGGTCGGAGGCGATCACAACAGCACCGTCGATCTCTTTGCGTCGCAGCAGATTAAGCAGTATGGCGGTGACCAATCCACCACTGGTCGAGCGCTCACGAATAAGTGGGTCGGTCGAATAGGAGAGAAAGGCATCGAGGAACTCACCGTGAGTTGAGGTAACGTCGGCCTCAACGCCGAAGCTCTTTTTATAAGCCTGATGAATATCGAATTCATCTCCTGGACAGACCTTGACGCACAGATCGCAATCGGTGCAAGCAGAGAGGTTCTGCACCGCTGGGTAATCATCTTTATCAAGTCCCAGTACGCCGGTCGGACAGATACCGATGCAGGAACCGCAGCGGTGGCATAGTCCGCCATCGATAATCTTGCCTAAGCTGCGAAGCGCGCGTGGGGTTGTAGTATTCTGGTCGGTTTCCCACCGTAGCGGAGTGACCATTGGCCCCGAAGCTCTAAGCGGTAGGAGTGCGGGAGCCTCCGGTAGGATCGCCAGGGATGCTGGGCGCCTCGTTGATACCGACTCGCTACTCGCTGACATGCGCGCCCTTTCGTACATATTTGGCTACGACAGGCGAGCCGAATAATCGCGTGAGCAAAGTAGCTCGAGCAACCGTTTCTAGTAGCTGCGATAGTTTGCGACTCTTGAGTGCGCGATGAAGCCCCATCGGAAAGAGGAACTGTTTTTCAAGTCCCAATAGTCTAAAGCCAGCCTTTTTGAATTCACGATGAACCTCACGCGTAGAAAATATGCGGTAAGTTCTGGTGTTGCCCTCAAGCCGTCTCTTGACTGAAAAGAGTAGGGGGGTAAGAACGTTGGAGCTGAACCGGACAGGATAATCTACTATAACGGCATGATTTGAGACACGACACATCTCGGCGATCAGGGTTCTCCATGCTGTACAGTGGCTCAAGAGCCTAAAACTCACCACTAAATTAAAAGAGCCGTGCTCATAGGGCAGTTCAATCAGGTTTCCTGTTTTAAACGAGATCGATCCTGTGTCGATGTAGCGGCGCAGTAGTTCGGCGCATACGGGAGAGCTGCCAAGAACGGTGACGGCACGATTGGCCTTAGTAGCTAGTGGGAGTGCAATCTGGCCATGTCCTCCACCGACATCGAGTACCGAGGTGCAGTGCTGGTCTAGAAGCTTAAGAACGGCAGCTTCCTGAACTGATAACATCCAGCCTCCAACAGCGCCGCCGAAGCGAGCAGCGTACTCCTGTGAGGAGGAGTGTACGTCGGCAGTCTCGGCTCCGTGCTGCGGTGAATAGGCGTCTGCTTCGGTTGTAGCGGTGAGTAGTGTAGGCATGACCTTCTCAAGACGACAGAGCCCTTGCAAATGCGCCAAATACCGCATCTTAAGAAACTCTGATAACCCCACGAAATAGCTATGAAATTGCACAAATAGTATAGCGAGGGAAGGGGTTAAAGATCAAGTTATGGCGGATAGCGTAATGGTTTCTTGTAAGGGAGCAAGCTTAAAGCTTAGGGCGCTATTCTGTAATCGTTCTATAAGATACTGAATTACCAAGTGAATGTATCGGGGGATAAACCCTTAAGAAATTCAGCTAGGAGGTCGATTGCTTTTGTAAGCGGTTAGTTTTTAGAGGGGGTTGCTATGGATTTCCCAACGGAGATCGTCGGAGATAAGGGCTATATCAGGATAACGAGCGATCTCGACACCGAGGTGGCTGGAGAGGCGTTGCGCGCGGCGTTCAACGACATCTACGAGCAGGGCAAGAGAACGATCGTACTCGATCTCTCTGGTGCTCAGATCATTAATAGCTACGGCATCGGAAAGGTGTTGATGTGCTACAAGCGGCTTAAGGCAGAGAACGGTGTGTTGATGGTAAAGCCACTGAACGGATTTGTTAAGGAGACCTTCGAGCTTCTTATGCTCGATAAGCTACTCCCTGAAGAGAAGTAGATGTTTAACAAAAGAGTGATGGTAGTGAACTAAAGAATACCAGGAGCTAAGCGCAAATGAGCGTTGCCTCGATACCACCAAGCATCCTATTAGCTGATGGAGATGCCCAGAGTCGCACAATGTTCGGAGACTTTTTTGAGCGTAGGGGATGGGTGTACGAGGTAGTTGCTGAATTAGAGCTGCTTAATAACGCCTTAGAGAATAGTTGCTACGATATTGTGATCGCTGACGTTGCCATGCCTGGGCTAGATTCCCTTGGGCTTTTCAAAGAGATTCTGCAGAAGCGGCCAACACAGGCCATTATAGCTGTAAGTGAGCAGGCTTCGTATGACGAGGCACTCAATTATTTTAGAAATGGGGCAACTGACCTGCTGGCGCGACCGATAGATTTTCCATGGTTGGAACGGGTGGTGCAGCAAATTATGTGTGCGCATAGGCAGGATGAGCGCGAACGGCTCGTATGCAAATTTGTCACGCATGAGCGCACCGAGATGGTATTTTCATGTCGTGATATCATAAAGCTCGATACTGTACCGCTTCCGATCGTAAGCAGACTTCAGGCAATAGGCGCGCTAGATCAAAGTGCGGCGCTCAAGGTCAGATTGGCTGTGCAGGAGGCCGTATTGAATGGGCTTGAGCACGGTAATCTTGAGCTTGAATCGAGCTGGAAGGAGGAGCTTGAGGATGATGGAGGTGATCGTTTTTCAACGGTAAGGCGCGAACGTTTATCAGATCCTAGCTATGCAGAGCGGCTCTTGGTTGTGGCTATCCAGTATGATGGAGTAATGCTTGAGATCTCGATTAAGGATCAGGGGCAGGGTTTTTTGAATCTCAGCACAGATCCGCACCAAGTTATAGCGGCAGATGTTGCGTGTTCTGGACGGGGTTTGGCTTTAATGTCCAGCGCAGTAGACGAGGTATTTTTTTACAATAACGGATCCGAAGTAAGACTTAGAAAGGCTACGAACAACGCAAGGAGGGCGTAAAGAGATGGCTTTAAAATTCAGACTTAAAGGGCTCGCTGAAACGTTCGTTGATACGATCTCGTGTCCCTGCTGTGGGGTGGTGGGTTCCGACGATCAAAATTTCTCAACGGAATTTACCAAGGTTACCTACGAGGGAATTATCGTAGTCGTGCAATGCCGCGCCTGTAACGAGATCTTTGTGCCTATTACGCAGCGCTTAGGGGTGCTTGATTTCAGGGCGCTCAAAGTTGCCGTTGAGAAGGATAGCGTCGACAGCGGCCAGGCCATTCTGTACGGAATAACGGCTGTGAGATTGAGCGCAGAAAAGTTAAACGCGCAGCGTAAAGGCGCTCTACATTGATTTGAGCTGCGACTACTTGCTTATGTCAGCGAGCGATATTTTGTGCTTCTTAAGGGTTTCAAGAAAGCCTAGCTTATCGATGGTACGGAGTATGCGTGTTGAGACACGGATGCGCACGCTCTTGCCAAGCTCTGGGACGTAGAGGCGCTTAACCTGTAGATTTGAATCAAACTTGTGGTGGGTCTTGTTGTTAGCATGGCTAACACGATTACCATTTTGATGAGTTACACCTGAGATATCACAACGACGAGCCATAGCACTTCCCTTTTCGTAAAGCCGCGAAAGGATATATCTCTCTGGTCATATTGTCAAAACATGTAAGGGCATAGAATGAGCGGGGGTAGGGGACCATAGGGGCATAATTTTCGCCCTGGATGGCTAGCGATAAAGCTAGTAGATCTGAAGACTTAGAATCTTTGGCATGCGCCCATTTCCGGTTTTTTTAAGAGTCGCACTGGCGAGGAAGGTTGCCGTGCCGTATTCGACCTTTGCGATAATCTCAAAAAAATTTCCCTCGGCCTGTACAAGGCTTGCGAGTCGCTGGCCAACAGGGCCCCCTACGATATCGATTAACTTTGCTGAGAGGTCGTTGGCGGTAAATGGGCCGCCCCCAGCTGGATTCCTGAATTGAATGATGCCTTCTGCCGCTGCATCATTCAGATCTACATCAAGGGCCTTGATTACCTCAGGTGGAGCCGCATTTATATTTATCTTTGAGAAGCTGCGTGCTGAGACAAAGGGCAGCAGGCGCTGGATCTTGTCGGATGTGAATCCTGGGATCGCCGAAAGCTCACTGGCAAGAGAATCGATCCGGTTATCATTTCTGAACTCCTGCCCTTTTGGTAGATCGCCCTCCATCCCTTGAGCAAAGTTAGGCACGTTTGCACTATCCTCATCGGTATCAAGATAATCGATGATATTTGCCACTAGCTCCTTAGAGCTAAACTCTTTAGAGGGCGCTTTGTTAGAGCCCTGCGTGGGTTGTGAGGGTTGATCAAATCCCAAGTTTTCAAAAAGTCGCGCGGTGATCTCAACCCACTTAGTTGGAGCTTGTGTACTAGAGCTTGGTTTGAGTTGCATTAGTGGGATCTTTCTCCCCTCAGAGGAGATTAGGAGGGAGACACGCACATTTGCCTCCTGGAGTCCAAGTAGATCTCCGGGGATCTCCATGCCATCGCTAAACTTTAACCAGAGATCCGTATCTGGATTATCGAAATCATTATTGTCGTTCTTGATCAACGTCTGAGCTACATTTATCGCAGATTTTAGAATGTACTCAGCCTTAACGCGCTGTTCAGCGGCGCTATTAAGTCGCATAGCGACGTAGGTTGAATCGGTCAGCGCAACGAGAATTGCGCTAGAAATCGCTATCATAAGGATAACCATGATTAGCGCCACGCCCCGTTGTTGTGGCGTCATAGCAGCTCGATCTTGTTTGGATGCTTTTCTCATACTAAACCGCTAGTCCAGGTAGAGTTGTTAATAGGTATAGAAGCCGCGCCCAGACTTCTTACCAAACCAACCAGCATCAACGTACTTCACAAGTAGGGGGCATGGACGGTATTTGTCTTCACCGAGCTCACGGTGAAAAAGTTGCAAGATATAGAGCAGGGTATCTAGCCCAACAAAGTCAGCCAGGGTTAGTGGTCCCATTGGATGGTTTGTTCCAAGCTTCATCGCGTTATCTATATCGATAGCTGCTACGCCCTCTTGTACAAGAAAGATAGCCTCGTTAATCATCGGGCAGAGGATGCGGTTTACTATAAAACCTGGACCATCTAGGGCAAGCACGGTCGTTTTCTTGATCGATGTGCATAACGCCTGCACCCTCTGATAGGTTTCGTCACTTGTCTGTAGGCCACGAATCAGTTCAACAAGGTTCATAACTGGGACCGGATTCATGAAGTGTGCCCCCATGAATTTATCGGGCCGAGAGGTTGTGGCAGCCATGCGGGTTATAGAGATTGAGGAGGTGTTGCTGGCGAGCAGCGAGGCAGGGGGAAGGATGGCGTCTAGTTGCTTGAAGATAGAGGCTTTAACATCAAACTGCTCTATAATCGCCTCAATCACGAGGTCACAACCTGAGAGATCCGAAAGTGAGTTGGCCTGAGTCAGGTTTTGTTTAGCAGAGTCGCGTACGTCAGCAGCCAGTTTACCCTTATCAACCGCTTGGTTAAGGCGCTGATGGATGCTCGACATGCCGAGCCTAAGGGCCTCTGGATTGGCGTCAAAGAGCAGGGTTGCATGACCCGCTACGCACAACACCTGAGCTATACCTGCGCCCATCTGGCCGGCTCCAACAACACCAACTATCTTAATCTCGTTCATAATGGCCCTATCTATTTCAATGATAGCCCCAAAATCCCGTGAAAATGGATCCTTTGCAAGGGCTTAAACGAAGGGGGATTCGTTTGTACTCTGTTAACAAAACATGTCACTATTCACCCGACTAATAGGTTTGTCGCTTTTTAAACGGATCTGACCGGGTGAATAGTTGCAAAACAAGTAAGCAAGACCCTCTACTAGCCTCTACTAGTCTCTATTATTAAAATTATGACTACAGTGAGTAGTTACGAAGCGTAGTTGTATGAAAAGCCTCTTTGTCCGCGATATCGCCATAGATCTTGGAACGGCAAATACCCTTATTTATGAAAAGGGGTGTGGAATCGTCCTCAATGAACCCTCGATGGTGGCTTTAAAGAATATTGGGGGAGGACGGCAGCCGGTTGCTTTCGGTGCAGAGGCCAAGGCGATGTTGGGTAAGACCCCACAAGGGGTTGAAGTCATCAGACCTGTTCGTACCGGAGTTATCGCAGACTTTGAGGTCGCAAGTATTATGTTACGCGAGTTTATATCGCGCGTGCGTTCCCGTAGCTTCTCCTTTATAAAGCCGCGCGTGATGGTAGGGGTACCGTGTGGAATAACTGAAGTTGAGAAGCGTGCCATTCGTGAGGCGGTTCAGGACCAGGCGCGCGAAGTGCGGCTAATCGACGAAGCGATGGCGGCCGCCATCGGTTGCAACCTTCCGGTTACTGATGCGACCGGGAGCCTAATTATCGATATCGGTGGTGGAACGACCGATATCGCCGTTATTAGCTTAAAGGATGTAGTGTACTCAGTCTCTCTGCGGCAGGGTGGGGATGCTCTTGATGAGTCGATCATAAACTATATGCGGCGTCGTCATCACCTCCTGATAGGCGAGACTACAGCAGAGCAGATTAAAAAGTCCGTTGGAACTGCTCACTCGGATTTCGATGATGAGACCATGGAGGTACGGGGACGCTCGCTTATCTACGGAGCCCCGACATCTATGACGATCTCAGGTGGTGAGATTCGCGAGGCTATGAGCGAGGTGATCTCTCAGATCGTGATTGCGCTGCGCCAGGCGCTTGAAAACACACCACCTGAGCTGTCAGGAGACATCATTAACCGCGGAGTGGCATTAGCAGGTGGCGGGGCGCTTGTACGGGGGCTCGGAAAGCGTCTAACCGAGGAGCTTCATATGGAGGTCACCGTGCCTCCAGATCCACTTGCTGTGGTTGCAGAGGGCGCTGGACGGTGCCTAGATAATAGCGAGATCTTCGAGAGTATCTGGACTTAAGCACTAAGAGGTAATGCGCGAGCTCTCAGCGAGCTGCTGAGTTCGAGCGTGTATTGCCGCATCTTGTCGCTCTACCTTCAGGGAGCTAAGGTCGCCAGAAAATAATGCAACGATGCCCCCAATAGCGCTGCTGGTCGTTACGGCTAGAAGCCATAACGCGCCAAATGCAACCGATTGCTCTACGCCCATAATGGCCGGTGCTGCTGTTAGGAAGAAGATGTAAGACTTTTCACGCACACCTAGCCCGTTCCAGCTAATCGGAAGGCTACTGGCGATATTCACAAAGGGAATAACGACGAAGAGTGTTGCTAAAGGAATGGAGACTCCGAGCCCCTCAGCCATAACGGCGTGTAGCAAGATCTGCAGGGTATGGAACACGACCGATATCGTCGTGATAATGGCGAGGGTCTTTGCATCGCGAGGAAAGATAGCGGCCACCTGTTTTAGCTTGGTTGCAATCTTCGTATTACTTACCATCGGAAGGTGGGTGAGGGTCCAGGGGCCGACGACCCACAGGGTGATAAAGCCGAGTACGAGGGCAAATAGCATCTGAATAAGCCACGGCGGAACCCGCTCATTTCCGAGTATAGCGCTGGTGAGTAAGGCTATTACGCTTAGTACTGTAAGACCATGAATTCGATCCGCTACGACCGATGCAACCCCCTCGGTTTTCTTTGGTTGGCCCTGTGAGATTAGGAGTCCGCGCGCAACGTCACCACCCACCATACCGAGGCCAAAGCAGTTAACGAACATGCCGATAAAATAGGCCTTGAGCGCTGTAGGGTATGGAACATCGATGCCACCGGAGCGTGCGATCGTCCACCACTTAATGGAGCTCATAAACTGCCCAAGCGTGTAACCTGCGATGACTAGCAGGACCGTGGTTAGGCTGATTGAGCCGAAGGTAGCGCACAGCCTCTCGATATCTACAGAATAGATAACGAGCCCGATCATTAGGGCGCTGAGACCGATCTTTATAAGGCTCTTTGGTTTAATGTGGCAGACCTGCATGTTAGCTAACTATTCCAGATTCTGAGGATTTTTTCAAACCATGATAATAATCAACCTAGTACGGGTTGATTTGCAGAGCATAGCAGTAGCAAAATCGTTCCAGTTAGCATTGACTAATAACGCAGTAAAGCATGTTTACATGACGATTAACTTTAATTCCTTACCGCCAGATGATCAGCCGCAATTTCCCGATCGATATAGGGCGGCTATTCATATCAATTCCGTTCCCGTCCATGATCAGGAGGCGCAGGCAGCTCTGATCCTGGAGGCACTTCCCTATGCAGCCAATTCCTATTGGCGGGCACTGGGTCCATCGACTAAGGATACGCTTGTTAGCATGGGGCTGTTAAAGCGGGCTGAGTTGCCGCAGCACTTTACCCATACTGAGAATCTCAAGAGGTTGCTTAGGATCGTGGAATGGGGACCAGAACAGACTCATAATTATGCGGTACGAGCAGTTATGCTTGCGACTCAACGGTTTGGTTCTAATGCAGCGTCGAGTGTGACGCAACATATTATTGATCTATTAGAAGTTTCTTGGGATTCCAACAGCATTGGCAAGGCAAATTTCTTGATGTCCATGCGTAAGCTAGTGCTGCTCTTTATCGAGGATCGGAACTTAGGCTTAAACACCTTTGAAGAGATGCTGGAGACTGTTTTTGAGCAACGTAGGTACAGAACCGCTGTTGACAATAATCTCGTCACCTACCTTACCACCACAGATCCCTATGCCCAGCAGCGTGCAGGAGGGTTCCTCTATCAATTTGGGGCGTACAACAGCCCACCATTTCTTGGAGGAGAGCGGTTCGAAAAAGCCAGCAAGGAGGCGCAGCAGCGTGCAGAGACGATCGTCACACGCTCCTTGAAGTATGTTTTGAACTTCGATCGATTCAGCGCTGAAGCGAGACGTATTAGGGGACAGGACAGCAGCCTTTTAGCAAAATTTGGAGAGGCCTCATTTGAGGAGGCTTGGCGCATGAAGGCCAGCAATATAAATCAAACTCCAGGCTCTGGATTACTCTTAGCTTCGCCCCGCATGGATCGGCTCTTCTTTGGAGGGCGGCAGGGAGCTGCTTGGTATAAAGAGGCCTACGGCTCCTATGGAGGGGCTGTAGAGCAGTTCTCAGGGGTATCAATTGTTGCGATGCGAGCAGGGTGGATAGTCTTTCACGGGGCCCCACAATACTCCCTCCCGGTAGAGAAAGTAAGCGGTGGACGAATGGAGCCCTATTGCCTCTTCCTTGCGAATAATCACTTCACTGGGGGCTTAGAGCTAAGCGCCTTACTACCGGTCAGGATCGTACGACGGCATATCATGTCATCGCTAGAGGAGTTTCGTCCGGCCTGTGATGATCCCGGGGTGCTAGATGCCTGTGTGCCAGGATTTAATCTGGAGTCCTTAGCGCAAGAGAGTAAAGCAGCCGGATTGCCACCTCTGATGCTTGCTAATCTCTCGGTAGCCTTTGGCGGTGCGGTGGCGGCATACCCGAAGGGTTCCGCTCCATATTATGAATGGGAGCCCGCTAAAGAGGATGCTACAGATCTGTGGCAGGATGCCCTTGGACGTGTGCATCATGCCTGGCGTGCGATGGAGTTCGATAGTTGTTATGAAGCGATGTCAGCAGAGCAGATTACTGAGGCCCGTATTAAGCTGCTTGCTCCACTTGCTGAGGGGTGTGAGATCGTTGCTACAGCAGCGGAGGGGCTGCTAAATATGCTTGATCTCTTTATGTTTCGCTATGATGCCTGGAAGTGTGGATTAACACCCGGCCAAACGAATTCGAGACTGATGTTGCACGAGTCGTACCGTCAGCATAAGATCCTGCGTGCTCGGGCCGCCAAGGAGTCTGAGTACAGCTGCCTCTGTCTAGTCGATCGCTATGCCTGGAGTGAGAAGCCACAACTACTTATAGACACGCACTCGATGGAGTTACAGATTATCGGGGCTCGGAAAAAAACGCTCCCAAGCGAGCAGGGCAGGCTAAAGATAGCAGAGCAGTTATGGGACCGGCATGTGCTGCCGCACATATCAGAAACCCTCACTGGAGTATGGAGCGAGACTAACAAGACCCTTATGTTTTTACCTAGGGAACATGTGTTATAGAGCTTTATCTGTGTTGCAGGGAGAGGGAACAGGCTTTTTAATCTATAGGTAAGCGTATGGCAGGCAGTATTATCGCTACAAGCGCCGGTTTGCTCAGGGATCTAGTGGTTCCGGCACGAGGCCTGTGGCTTGGTTCAATAGCGGCTCCAATAGCGCCCCCTATGCCACCACCGGTTGCTCCGCCGCCTCAACGACAGGCACCTCAACGACAGGCGCCCACCCGCCCACATCAACCTCCGGCACCTGATGAGCAACCTCTTCCTACACCGCGCGAGTTGCCGCAGCGTTGTCCTATGCCGGGTTGTTAGCACTAGATTGCTAGGTCTAGAATGGCTTGGGTATTACAGGAGCAGAGCACCGATATGGCAGATGATACTAACCCTAATAATCAAAGGCCCGAGCGAGATCCGCTGCAAGTTGGACTTGATCGCAACCAGAAAGGTCGTGGGGTACGTCTTCCTAGATGGATGGAGGAGTATGGAGGATGGGTGGTGGTCTTGGTTGTTATCTCTGTCTTTATCATTCCGGTGCGGATGCTCGGAATCTTTGATCGAGCACCGGGGCCAACTCTTGCTAGCGCTAACCTGAGGATAGTCTTTGGCCCCGCAAAGAGTTGGGTTGAGGGTTCAACTACGCAGATAAAGTCAATTGATGTAAAGATCGAGAACACTGGACCGGAAGCCGCCCAAAATGTGCAGGTACAGGCGCTCGTGCGAGCAAGCGGATTCCCGTTAGTAGGGCCTCTGACCATTGCGAATGGCGTAACAGCGCAGTTTTCTGGCGCCACACAGCTCAATATCACATCGGAGGACGCCGTGAGAATTCAACTTAGCTGTGCTAATTGTCCGCCGCCTGGTCCCTAGAGAGTAATGGGTATCAGATTTATATTACCACTATGGTAACTATTCACCATGTTTTATCGTTGTATGCGTTAATGCTTATAGGAGGCGGTCTTTGTACGGAGCTGCCCCTTTCTTGTCGTCCCCTGATCGGGGACGGCAGATTTTGTGAATAGTTAGTATTGTCACCCCCGATTTGATCTGCAAATCGACCCCTGAGGGGTTGGTACAGAGCATCTACGTGTGCGATCGTACTTAGTTTATGCTGACTAGTTACCCACTATGAATAGCGGTGATTCATCGTATTTTACAGTCGAGGATGGATACCACCTTCCATCTGTCGTATTCCTCTTTGGTTTTGCCGGTGCCGGTAAGAACTTCTGTGCAGAGGTGCTTGCCAGGCGATTTAGATATGAGATTTACGATCTAGACCACCACATAACACCAGCTATGCGCACTGCGATCGCTGAGGGGCAGTCGTTTACAGATGAGATGCGAGATGAGTTCTTTGCTGTTGTGCGCAGCGAGATAGCAGGACTGCTGCAGAGATATCCCCGACTTATCCTGCATCAGGGTGCCTACAAGGAGAGACACCGCATAGCGATTAGGAGCGCCTACCCACCGATTGAATTTGTGTGGGTTACGGCGCCGCAGGAGATGATAGTGCAGAGGTTAATGCAAAGAGGGACCCCCGTATCGGCCGAGTATGCCGCCGCTATCGCCAAAAACTTTGAGCCTCCTGAGCCGCTTGCCAAGGTCCTGGTAAACGACACTAGTTGCGAGCAGGAATTGGCTATGCGCTTTGTTTCGTTGTTCAAAAAAACGTGATTATGCATCGATACGGCCCCTTCTAGGCGTGTTTTTGTAGAACAGATGACAAGTCCTCACACATTCTCTATACTGTCACTACCCTTACGGGCCGATAGCTCAGTCGGTAGAGCAACTGGCTTTTAACCAGTGGGTCGGTGGTTCGAATCCACCTCGGCTCAGTTTAGTATCTTCCTATTCGCACTTTACAGGCAAAGATGCGAATGACGGGTTAGGGGCTACACGCCACTAATTATCCCAGTGGCAGGAGTTTTACACATTAAACCTAAAGTGCACGATATCTCCGTCCTGCATGATGTACTCCTTGCCCTCAGTGCGCATCTTTCCAGCCTCTTTAGCCTTTAGCTCGCTACCGGCCTGAACATAGTCGGTATACGAGATAACTTCGGCCCGGATATAGCCACGCTCAAAGTCTGAGTGGATCTTTCCAGCGCACTGCGGCCCGGTGTTCCCGGCCTGAGCTGTCCAGGCGTGACACTCCTTAGGACCAACGGTGAAGAAGGTTATAAGATTAAGCAGTTTGTGCCCAGCAATGGTGAGGCGATCTAGTCCTGATTGCTCTACCCCAAGGGAGCTTAAGAACTCACGCCGCTCCTCTGGATTAAGCTCTGATATCTCGGACTCTACCTGCCCAGAGATGGTAACTAGGGCCGAGTTAAGCTCCGCTACATAGGCAGCAAGCACATCGACCGGCAGTTTGCCACCCGGAGTAGGGATGTGCAGTAGCTCGCTCTCAGGAACGTTTGCAACGAAGAGCACAGGTTTTGATGTCAGTAGATTTGATGTGACCTCAACAAGATCCTCCTCAGTTCCGATAAAGAGCCCTGAGCTCTTAAAGGTACGGGCTGGTTTTCCCTGATTAAGCCAAGTCTCAAGGGGCTCTAGGATGGCGAGCCTAGCTTTAGCGCTCTTATCCCCGGTTTTGGCAGCCTTCTCTATCTTGAAGCGTAGTTTCTCAATAGCATCGAGGTCTGAGAGGATAAGCTCAGTGTCGATCGTCTCAACATCACGGCGTGGATCTACGGAGCCATCAACGTGCACGATGTTCTCATCATCAAAACACCTCACCACGTGCGCGATCGCATCAACGCCGCGAATATGACCGAGGAACTGATTGCCGAGACCCTCGCCCTTGGATGCTCCCCTGATAAGTCCAGCTATATCAACGAAGGTTATCTGAGTAGGGATAAGCTTTGCGGACTTCGCAATTCCAGCTAACACCTCGATGCGTGGGTCCGGTACAGGAACAGCGCCAGTATTCGGCTCTATGGTGCAGAACGGAAAGTTAGCCGCCGCTGCCTTGGCTGATGTTAATGCATTAAAGATTGTGGACTTTCCAACGTTTGGAAGTCCGACTATACCGCAGGTAAATCCCATGAAACGACCCTGTTAAAATAGAGAGATATGTAGACCACCATATTGGGGTCCATAAGCGTCTATAGAGGTACCACGGCGGGGTGGCTAATTCAACGCAGGTAAAAATTAGCAGTATCTCGACCCCTCCCTATGATTAAGCTACCTTACCAGCATGCTAAAGCACCTTTTTACCACCACCTACGCCATAATCCTTACCCTTAACGTAGTAGGATGTGGAGGAGGAGGTGGGGGGGAGGAGAGCACGGAGGCGTGTGCCTCACTTAAGATAGCTGGAGGGCAGGGGTGTAGCGCCCCGCCAAACGCAATAGTAGTCGTTTCATCAGTAGTGGGCGAGTGCTCCGGAACCTTTATCACAAACCGCCAGGTGCTTACAGCCGCGCACTGCGTGCCCGATCAGAATGCGCAATATACAGTAAGTAACGCATTTCTTCAGGCTAGTGTTGAGAGGATCGACGTTCACCCACTCTTTAACGACGGTGTGCCATCAAGCGGCTTTGATGTGGCAGTTCTTACTGTATCAGGGAACGCACCGGTGACCCCAGTTTTTATTGAGGTGTCTCAACCTGTGATCTCCGGAGATAAGCTAGTGGCTTATGGATTCGGGCTTGATCAGGAGCGCAACACAGCACCCGAACGTATTATAGATGGCGAGGCTGCCCTTAAGGCTACCTACCTTAGCGCGACAAAGGTGTCCGATTATTCAATCAACACGATTAGCGATGGAAGTGGTGATACCTGTGCAGGGGATTCCGGTGGGCCGATCCTGCGCCAAGCGGCGAATGGTAGCTACGGAGTGGTCGCCATCGTGCGTTACGGACCGACACGCTGTGTCGAGTATCAACCGGTAGAGAGTGAGAACACTAATCTGCAGGCGGTGAGTATCCTTAATTTTGTAACGCAAGCGGCGCCTGGGGTGCGGGTGCGGTAGGGGCTAAAAGCATAACAGCTACCAACCGCTCTCGTGCACTACGTTTAAGTGAATGGCCCCACCAGGACTCCCCTGTTCGCTATGCTCACAGGGGAGGGACTTGACTGTATTTTCAGGTTCAAGTCCGGGTGTGATCATTCTCTTTCACTACGTTCAAGTGAATGGCCCCACCAGGACTCACCTGTTCGCTATGCTCACAGGTGAGGGACTTGACTGTATCTTCAGGTTCAAGTCCCGGTGTGATCATTCTCTTTCAATACGTTTAAGTGAATGGCCCCACCAGGACTCACCTGTTCGCGGTGCTCACAGGTGAGGGACTTGACTGTATTTTCAGGTTCAAGTCCCGGTGTGATCATTCTCTTTCACTACGTTCAAGTGAATGGCCCCACCAGGACTCACCTGTTCGCTATGCTCACAGGGGAGGGACTTGACTGTATTTTCAGGTTCAAGTCCCGGTGTGATCATTCTCTTTCACTACGTTCAAGTGAATGGCCCCACCAGGACTCCCCTGTTCGCTATGCTCACAGGTGAGGGACTTGACTGTATTTTCAGGTTCAAGTCCCGGTGTGATCATTCTCTTTCACTACGTTCAAGTGAATGGCCCCACCAGGACTTGAACCTGGGACCTACCGGTTATGAGCCGGCCGCTCTAACCAACTGAGCTATAGGGCCAAAAGGTGCTGTAAGAGCACCGTAGACCAGAGGTTTTACAACTGAGTCGCCTCTGGTGCAACCCTTTCAGGTGGATAGTGGTCTTATGGGGGGGGTATTTCCAGCATGGATCGTTTTTTAATGGCATACCCATTGAAAACAACCCGTTATCTCCATAAGATAACTCGACAGCCGTTATCAAAGGATTTCATGTCCGATACCCAAAGCGCGCCACCCCTTCCGATCATAATAGAGATTAGTAAGATAGATGTTCAGATAGCGGGCTTATTAGCCCAACAAAAGAGCATCGAAACCGAACGAGTCATTCGCAAGCAAGCTCTCGACGTACAGACCCTTAAACGCAACGCACGCGTAAAGATCCTCGAAGAAAAACGAGCGATTAATCTTCGCGAGGAGAAGTCGGTAAAGATCGAGCGTGAACGGATCAACGAGCGACGACGAGCGCTGAACACCCTCAATAACTATAAACTTCAACAGGCAGCCGAGCGCGAGATCGAATTCGTTGCAAAGCAGATCGGACAACGTGAGGATCTACTGCTTGGACTTATGCGAGAGGTTGAGATCCTCGAGCGGGATATCGCCGAGATCGATGGAGTAGTAAAGGGGCTTCAGGAGGAGGGCGCGGCCTTTGAGCGCGAAGCTGAACTAACCCTCCAGACGGTTGGGACTAGTCTGGGAGAGTGTAATGAAGAGCGAGCCCAGCAGGTGACATTAATCGGAAATAATTCGGCGCTAATAATCTACAACAGGGTCAGGGATAGGTTCCCCATGAACCCTGTAGTAGCGCTTATAAACAGGGATACATGCGCAGGATGTCACATGAAAGTAGGCCCACAGGTGATAGTGCAGATATCTCGTGGAGATGTGGTAAAGTGCCCTGGCTGCGGCCGACTCTTAAAATTGTCGGCTGAGTAGTAATCTTCCAGTAGGGAGGAGTTGAGTGGATGGTCGCTTGGGGTAAAACCCGAGAGGAAAGTCGGGACTTCATAGGGGATGTTGGCCGTTAACGACGGCGCCGGGTGATCGGCGGAAAGTGCCACAGAAAAGAAGACGACCTATCCTCGCTTCGGCGAGGGTGGGAAACGGTGAAACGGTGAGGTAAGAGCTCACCAGCACGGGGGTAACTCCGTGGCTTGGTAAACCCCAGCTGAAGCAAGACCGAATAGGAAGGCTCCCTACGGCAACGTAGGCGGTGCGACCCGTACCGGGCCTTCGGGTAGTGTCGCTTGAACCAACTGGCAACAGTTGGTCCAGATGAATGACCATAATGAACAGAATCCCGCTTATTGCTCGACTCCTCCCTAGTTGGAGATCCCTAGCAGGCTGCTACCCGTTCTGCGCGCGTTGCCGAAGAAAGTGATCCATAATAACAAGGGCCGCCATGGCATCCACGATCGGCACGGCGCGTGGAAGTACGCATGGATCGTGACGCCCTGCAGCCGCAATTTTTGTAGGCGAGCCACTTGTTGTGACGGTATCCTGCTCTTTAGCTATCGTTGCTACCGGTTTGAAGGCGATGCGGCAGGTAATAGTCTCCCCTGATGAGATTCCACCAAGCACACCCCCTGCATTGTTAGTTTGAGTTGAGACCTCGCCGTCTTCGTCGATAATAAAAGGGTCGTTGTGCTGGCTGCCGCGCAGGTGAACCGCCCCAAAGCCGAGACCGATCTCAAAGCCCTTGACCGCATTTATGCTGAGCATGGCCTTGCCGAGATCTGCATGTAGTTTATCAAAGACCGGCTCGCCGAGCCCTGCTGGGCAGCCCTTAATGACGCACCGAATAACCCCTCCGATCGAATCGCCCGCAGCCTGTACCTCGCGGATAAGCTCAATCATCTTGATGGCAGCGCCCGGTTCCGGACACCGCACGATATTGGCCTCAACATCACGCTCGCTAACCTTTTCGTAATCAAGCGTAGCGCTGATGGGGCCAACCTGTTCAACGTAA
>JAPLFS010000094.1 GCA_026390555.1 Pseudomonadota bacterium | reverse complement strand
CTCTCTACGATTGTACCCATCGATGACGCAATCTTCGATCTCGATATCCACAAGATTCCAGCTCTGCGTGAGCACCCTGAGCACCTTCATTTTGATCTTAGGTTTCTCTGTGTAGGGGATGATGATGAATCAATAGTAGTAAGCGATGAGTCGCATGATGTGCGGTGGGTAGCGCTGGATGAGCTTGCTCGCTATACGCAGGAGAGCTCAATCGTTCGCATGCATGGCAAGTGGCTTGCACGTAGGGGGCCGCAGAAAACAAATTACACACCTTAAATTTCTAGTTTTGTTGTATTTTATTCCCTAGATCATTCAGCCAATCGCCTGTACTTATTGAGTAATTATAAACAAAAAAATGGTTAAGAAAGAATAAGGAATTTAGGAGGAACTGCGCTAGTCTCCCCTTTGTGGCATATGACCATCATGTTCATTGCCACGGTTGATACTTAAGGAGAGTACATCATGCTAAATAGCCAAACCTTAATTCCGCAAGCCCCTCCAGTTTTAAATTTAGGTGCACCCACCGCTCTTGCAGGACAACAGCCTGAAGCTTCATTAAGACAAAATAATTTTCAACCGTTATTACGATCAATCGCCGCCGAAGTTTCGAGTGCCCAAGTAACTCTAAACACGCGATATGGTGGCGTTTTGCTGCAAACCTTTCTCTGTCACCTGTTCAAAGTTAATGACAGCTTCTCCATTTCGTCAGAAGCCCTCAGCGAGAAGGACTTCACACGTGAGCTTACACAACTGATTATCATGCAGGTGCCAGAGCTAAATACTAAGTATGATCAGATGAAGGTCGTCGCCAAACCGGAAGGGGTTTTAGAGGTCGTGCTGTGCAAATTTGGTCTCAAGCAGTCGACTAAAACCGAATGCAACTTTCTCGATAATCGAATAGATGTTTGCAAAGCGCTGGACGCGCTCCTCGAACTCGGATTGGTAACACATTCCTTAGAAGTCTTCACACACAGCCCGAATTACATGAGGGGTGATTTAGGGCATACTTTGCGGTACGCCGATTACCAACTGACTGCAAAGGGAATAGCCTGCAAGGCTGAACTACTTAACCAATAAAGCTGCGTAATTTTTCGACCTCGACTAGCGCTCCCTCTGGGCTGCCAAGGGCAGGGGTCTCAAGGATAAAGGGAATATGAGCGAGCTTGGGGTGCATAAATACCCGCCTAAGTGTCTCATTACCGATTAGCCCATCACCGATATTCTCGTGGCGATCCTTTCTGCTCGCTAACTCGGTCTTGCTGTCATTAAGGTGTACCGACCAGACCTTGTCGAGGGAGAGCTCCCGCTCAATGTTTTCGATAACTGACTCTAGATCTGTGACGATATCGTACCCAGATGCCCACATATGTTGAGTATCAAGGCCAAATCCAACCTGCTCCTTGTTATCGAGCTGCGAGTAGATTAGTGACAGCTCCTCAATCCGGTCTCCGATCACGCTACCTGAGCCGGCAGCCACCTCAAGGATTAGGCGTGAGTCCTTTGGAGCGCGCTCCATCACCCAGTTAATACCAGATACCACCCGGTCGTAGCCCTCTGACTCATCGGGCTGATCCTTCATACTCCCTACGTGAAAGATTACACCACTTCCTCCGATGCGAGCGCTGAAATCAAGGTCGTTAACTAGCGAAAGCTTAGCGAGGTTAAATTTCTGCGGATCTGGCGAGGCCAGATTAATCAGATAAATAGCGTGGAAGAATACCTTTTCAAGGCAGGAGCCATCCTTTGCCGCAAGAAAAAGATCCTCAATTCCTGGGGCAAATGGGGTGCTGTTCCAACGTTGCGGTGGTGAGGGGTGGACCTGAATCGTGTTAACATTAAGCGCTACCGCTGCCGCAACTGAGTTCGCAAGCCCGCCAGCCGCCGATACGTGCGCCCCGAAATATCTCTTCATAGTACCCCTCTATAGCCCTGGCTTCTCTGGCATATACTGCACACAAACCGATACCGATTCAAGTTGCAGTAAACCGCAGCAGAGGATATTTTCGAGATCTTCCTCTGTCTCGGAGCATTATTATGGTGAAAGCGCTCGTGGTGTTTATATTAGGACTTTTCTTGGGTGCTGGACTTATGTATGAACTGCGCCCAGGCCTAGCGATAGATCAGGGGCCAACGGAGCTTGCACCTCAAAGTACAGCGAGTAATTCGGAATTAGAGCGCACCAAGCAGCGAGTAGCACAACTTGAGAGGGAACTTAAGTTGAGTGAGGGCGCACAGGCAGCGCACGAGACTGTACGCGTGGATGGAGAGATCTCGGTCTCTGAAGAGGGCGCTATTAGCTCAGATCGGCAGGAGGCCGTAAAGTGGCGTGTCTCGGCTATAGATAAATTCGTGCCGCTTAATGATGATCAGAAGCAACGCCTTGCGGCTAAGTTCTCTAGGGAATTTAGCTCTGAGGGTGCTGGTGATGAGGACGAAACCCTTGATGATATCTTAGGTCTCGAGAACGCTACCTACTATAGGGAGCAGGTAAGGGCAGCGTTTCAACGGGTGCAGGAGGAGGAGTTGGAGAAAGAGGTGCTCTGGATAGCTAGGCAACTGAGCCTCTCTGATGTGCAGGAGCGCCAGATTCAAGAGATATTCAATAAAATTGAGCAGCAGATAGATCAGGAGCTCGCAGCGCCGCAGCACGCAGCAGCGTCGCAGCACGGAGTAGCTGAGCGTAGCGCCCAAGATAGAGTGAAGCTTATGATCGCTGAGAATAGACGGCGCTCAGAGCTACGAAACGAGCAACTTAAAGCCGCACTAACGCCGGAGCAGTATGAGGCGTACCTTCGTAGTCAGGCTGAGTCTGCTGCGTCCGATATTGAGGTGTTTCACGATCCTGGAGGAGAATAGTTCGCGCGGTAGTCCTGCCTACTTTGTTTGATTACACCGTAGGCGGTTTTTCTATCGTAGAATGATGCTATTTTGATGCGGGGTGACCCCTGTTTACCCGGGATCTCTTTGTAGGTTAGGAAATAGTGGCGCAGTCGATCGATAATACCCTGAGGGGCATCTGCGAGCTCCGTTATCTCGCCGTACACATCATCACCCTCCAATACGGCGATGATCTTATCATCGGCCTCTGAGTTATCTATAAGTCTTATGCCCCCGATAGGACGGGCTCGTATGAGGATATCTCCATGTAGAATGGGTCGATCGGTCAGGATACAGACATCCAGAGGGTCTTTATCACCCTGGATCTTTTTCTTACGCAGCGCCTTGGCGCATAAGGCTCCGACACCATCTCCGCACAGGGTTTGCGGAATAAAACCGTACAGGGTTGGACAGTGATTGGAATATTTTTGTGGTCTGTCGACCCGCAGAATACCGGAGGCCTTGTCCATTTCAAATTTTACGGTATCGGTTGGTACGATCTCGATGTAGCAGGTGACGACCGTTGGGGCGTCATCGCCGATCGAAACTCCGTGCCATGGATGGGCTCTATACAATGGTACATTCGGCATATAGAGATTATATTAGATGCACTCCTCAAGTGAAAGACTAGAACTATGCAACCCAGTATAAACGGTTCCTCACCAATAAGTGTGGGTGGGAAGCTACTGGATGATGGCATAACTATGCGCGGCAGTTGGAAGAAAAGCCGGTCGAAGAATGTAAGATAATGGATGCTGAATCCCTGCGCGGGAACGTGAACCGCTTCCCGCGCAGGGGTTTTCCATCTAATGTACCCACACTTATCGGTGAGGAACCGTTTTTAAGGGTTAACCGGTATCGGAGCGGGAGCAGGTAACGGGAAGCGGTTCACGTTCCCGCGCAGGGGTTTTCCCATCTAATGTACCCACACTTATCGCTGAGGAACCGTATTATCACCCACGATTTGCTCCGCAAATCGACCCCTGATGGGGTTACTTCGCCGCTCGCCCAACGACCGTCAGCTCATTTTTATTGTTGGTTAGCTGTTTCATACTAAACCATGAGCATCCTTGCGCCAGCAGCTCGCGCAGCTCACGCAGTGCATTAAAATCTGGATCCCCTTTGAACTTCACGGTAACGCAGAAGGATCTGCATAACTTCTCCTCTAGCCATCTTTTAAGAAGCTCTACCGTTCGATCAGGTGATGTAATGACATCACATACCATCCAATCAACCGGTTTCTCAGGTGCCCAGGTAAAGGCGTCCCCCTGCACAAAAATAAGATCTCTGTTCCTCATAAGAGGTGGGTCGAGTGGGGTACGGTCGATAGCGGTAACTCGACATTCGTGCTCTAGCAATACATGCGCCCAGCCGCCAGGGCATGCGCCCAGATCTACGCAGTGCATGCCACGCTTAAAGCTTAGACCAAAAACTGTGATAGCCTCCCGCAGTTTCTTAAAGGCTCTGGAGGGTGGTGTGCGGTCATCGGGGATATTCACGTACCCAGCTACCTCCGGTGAGATGGTTGGACTTAGAGTGCTGCACAGCTTCTGGTCAGCAAAGCTGATAAAACCACCTGTAGGTGAGAACGTAACCACCTGAACAAGCGTGCCCTCGCCACCTCTTTCGTCGACCAGAGTTTTAAGAAGTGATCGCCTTTTCTGTTTAAGGATGGCTAGCACCTCCTGTTGGATCAAGCGTGGCCGTGCGTAGCGCTCCCCGGTATCTGCGGTTGCAGGATCAAAGATATGCAGGCGCCAAGCAGTAGTGGACTCCCCAAGCTGCTCAATAAGCTTCTGGGTAATGGCTGTCGCCCAAGTTTTAATCGACGAAGCGCTTAGTGCTTGGGCGTTTGGGAGGAGCTGTCTAGAGAAAAAGAGGGGAAATGCCTCGAATGTTGCGGCAGAAACGCCGGAAAGCTCTACCACACTCAGCTCTAGGTCTGTACACTCTACCGGGCCCCCTAAGGCAAGCAGCTCCGTACATAGGTGGCGCTCCTGCCCAGCACGGGTAATACAGATATGCTTCTCGGTACAATTTTCCATGGCGATACGTAAATCTCAGTCAAGTACCACAAAGCGCGAGAATCAGCGAGGGGCAAATAGGCCAAATGTAGGACGCCCCCCAGCACAGAACTTTAAACGAGAAGAGTTGACCAAGTTCTACGGCGTGCAGTGCTGCTTAATGTTATTTGAGGCTAGAAAAAAGGATCTCCGTCGTTTGTTCGTCCTTCCAGAGCATCAGGAACGCTTTAAGTCGATCCTTGACTGGGCTTCCAAACGCGGGCTCTTTGTAGGGGTGGTCGAGGCAGCAGAGATCAGTCGGGTGGCAGGGACCGAGCACCATGAGGGGGTCTGCTTTGAGGCTAAGCCCCTTCCGTGCGTGCAGTTGGGGGATATTGTCCGGATAGTGTCCGATCTGCAACGCGGGGTCGTGATGGTACTTGACGGCGTCGACAACCCACATAACGTTGGGGCGATCCTAAGAACTGCATCTTTCTTTGGGGTGAGCGCCGTTGTTATTAGGTCTCAGGTTATTAGCACACTCTCGGGAGCAGCCTGTCGTGTAGCCGAGGGTGCTGCAGAGCAGATGCCGATCTGTATCGCGCGTGATTATGGTAATTTTTTCGCTGCGCTAAAGGCGCGTGGATTCGGAGTTGTGGCGACTACCCCACACGAGGCGCGCTCGCTCTACAGTATAAAGTGGCCAGAGAAATTAGTTCTGATGTTCGGAGCAGAGGGGAGTGGTCTTACCTCAGAAGGTCTTGCGATAGCAGACCAGCGCGCCGCTATTCCGCGAGTTGGTTCGATTGAGAGCCTTAATGTATCTGCTGCCGTCTCAAGTGTTCTGACAGAAGCACGGCGCGAAGCGATAATTCGCGGACATGTGCGTCGTGTGCAAGCCCCTACACGCTAGCTGCCTGGAATCTTGAGATAAGCCTTTCTGGCGCACATAGTTTAGCCACCTCTGTTAGATCTCCTAGGGCCTCCTCTGTAATGAGCCTGGCGATGAGCTCCCCTGCGAATGGACAGGAGAGCAGGCCACGGCTTCCATGCCCAACGTTTACGAAGAGTCCGGGCTGCAAAGACGAAGATTCCCGTTGTATGGCCGGCAGATCTGGAACTGCACCGATGTAGGGGAGTCTATCCGCAGTTGAGGTGCGAAAGCAGACCCTGGGGGACTCAATTGAGGGCGGCGTAAATTGCAGCTCCGGTAACCAACGCTGGCAGCGCAAAAGCATCTCTGAGCTATCTTCTTCAGACGGCGTAAGGCGGAGATCGTTGTGTCGATATTGCGCCCCCAGTAGGTGCGCGCCCGCATGTTCCGGAGTTAGGTAACCATCGAAACAGATTATGGTTCGTAGTGCGCGCGAAGTAGGAGAGCTTTTCACCGAAACGGTCTGCCCACGTACCGGCTCCAGGGGTAGCCAGGAGAGGGGCGTAAGGGCGCTCGATTCGTACGCCCCACATACGATAACGTTTGGAGTGCTAATGGTATCTCCCGAAGCGAGGTAGCAGCACCATCCGGTGTGGTCCCGCTTTAAGTCAATGACCTGCGTGTTCATACGGAGCTCCCCCGTTTGAGCACCCCAATGTAGTAGCGCCTCAACCATCCTTACTGGGCTTACGTAGCCGCTCTCTGGCGCGTATAAACTTGGGTGCGAGATCGTAATCCCGCTAAGCTCACTTCCCTCTAGCGCAGAGATTCTTTGAATCTCCGTTGAGCCGATGATAGCTGTTCTATCGTGTATCAGCTTCTTAAGTCGAGTCGTTGTAGGAAGCTGAATGCCGCCAACCTGATTAAGGAGCCCCTCTTCCGAAAAAACAGAGCGTAGCAGCTCAATTGTAAATCTGAATCCGGTTGAATAGACCCGCTCAAGGGGCGAGGAGTAATCTGAAATATAGGGCATAATTAGCGCGAGGCGGTTGCCTGAAGCGCGCTGAGCCAGTGCGCTCTCACCTTCGCACAGCAGCACCTTCAGGCCGCGGCGCGCCAACGCATATGCGGAGCTAGCTCCGGCAAGCCCCCCTCCTATAATCACAGCATCAGGGCTACAGACGGTCATGTGTTGTCATATTTTAGACCTATGAATAGTTACAAGGATTGCGCCATTGATCTGAGGTAAGTAGCCTTATAGTAGTTCTTATTAAGGTAGGAGGGCAGGTGTCAGACGTAGTTATTGCCATAATTCTCGGGGTGGTTGAGGGGCTAACGGAGTATCTTCCGATCTCTAGCACGGGACATCTTATCCTTTTTGGAGAGGCGCTGCACTTTACTGGTGAAAAGGCTAAGACCTTTGATGTCGTGATCCAATTAGGGGCGATCTTGAGCGTGCTAGTTCTCTATCGGCATAGATTTGTCGCCTTATTTAAGGGGCTAAGGCAGGGGGTGTGCAAGCCTCGTACGGCTCTTAATCCAGGGATGGCGGGGCTACAGGGTATCTTGAAGCTCGCCCTTGTTTCGGCGCCTGCGTTGAGCGTTGGGTTCATTTTTAGAGGCCAGATTAAGGAGCACCTCTTTGCGCCGTTTCCCGTAGCGATAGCTTTTGCTGTTGGAGCGCTGCTGATCCTGATAGTTGATCGAAATGGTAAAGTAGAGGGGCAGATAGAGATAGATCAACTTACCTGTCGACAGAGTTTTCTAATCGGCTGCGTGCAGTGCTTGGCCTTATGGCCCGGCATGTCACGCTCAGCATCAACTATTATTGGGGGCATGTTGGGCGGGCTTTCAAGAGCTGCAGCCGCGGAGTTCTCATTTCTTGCCGCTGTCCCGGTGCTCTCTGCGGCAGCTCTTTATGATCTATCGAAAGCGTTGCTGATCTTCACTACAAAAGATCTTGAGCTAGTTGCGATCGGATTTGTAATCTCTTTTGTAACGGCGCTGATCGCAATTAAGGTGTTTATCAGCATCGTTAGTCGCTGGAGCCTGCGACCCTTTGCGTACTATCGGCTATTGGTTGCGGCGATAGTGCTTACGCTACTCTAGATATTAGGTAGTAAGGAAATAATGTGAATGTGGGGGATGGAAGAAACGGGCTGAATTAAAATGGGTGAAGTGAAGACGTTTGCAAAGAAACCTTAGAAAAAAAAGCTAAAAAAATTAAACCTGATATGAGAAAAAGACTGACCTCCAGAGATCTCTACTGAGAGTTATCTTCTGAAAAATCTCAGGAGGTCAGTCTAATCACACAAAAAATGCACTTCCTTACGGACATGCAAACCTAAGAAAAAACCTTTCGCACCTTTACTTGCGAAACGTCTCACTTCGTACGATACCCTCATTGAAGGCAGCCTACGAAGAGAGCTGAAACACTGTTCACTAATCCTTCTAGTATATAGAACTAATTGGATCAACTCAAAATAGTTTTTAAGAGAGGTCTCGGATTAATAGAGTTATTTAGCTAATAAATCCAGTAATATTAAGTAGTTACTATGTTTTTTGACCTCGAAACGTTTTTCTATATCAAAATAGCTAACTAATCATACCGTTAACACCCGAAGCGAACTCAAAAGTACCCCTTTCGCCAGATCCCACTATCAGCCGATATACTCAGTGCGATGGTAAAGCTCTTAAAAATTCTGATGCCGGTTGAGTATGTATTGGTGCTCTTTGGGGCGCTTACATGTGCGCTTTACAGATATTTTGATCTCTTGATGCCGGGGCAGCCTGGGGCTGGGGCTACGAGCGGGCCCCTTCTGTTTTATCTAAAGCAGTTTCTTACCTGTCTCGATTTATATGCACTCGTTCTGCTCGCCGCTATTTTTCTGAAGCTTATAGGGGAGGTTCGTCGAGTTAATTGGAAGTTTAGAGCGGTCGCATGGAGACCGTTCTGGTTAAAGACCCTTGAGCGCTTTACGCTTGGCCAGATATTTCAAGATATTCGCTTCTTCCACGCGGTGCTCCTTATGTTTGTCGAATTTGCACTGCTCAAGAACTTGGTTCCGCACGTAAACGCACGATTATATGACGATCTATTTATAGCCTCAGATCGTTACTTATGTGGCGGGATGGTGTGCTCTGAGGTGCTGTTTAAGCTCTGGGGCGCGAGTGCTCTTGATCAGATCTCTAAGCATTATTTTTGGTACTATCCCTACATGTCCCTGACCGCCTTTACCTTTATTGCGGTAGCTCCAAGGCGCTTGGCACAGGAGTATCTGTGCGGATTTGTGCTATTGTTCCTAGTTGGGATTATCTGGATTTATGCCGTTCCTACCCTTGGCCCAGTGTACATATATCCTGAACTGTTTAGGTTTATGCAGGGAGGAGAGATCTCCGGGTTGCAGGAAAGCCTGTGGAGGATGCGTGACCTACTCAGTGAAAATCCAGGGAGTCAGGAGGGGGTCTTTATGATCTCTGGGTTTCCGAGTTTGCATGTAGCTGTGGCGATCATGGGCAGCATTTATTTGAGACATATTCACCCCCTGCTTTCTTGGTTAAGTTGGATCTTTACTCTCTTAATCTTTAACAGCACGATCTACCTCGGCTGGCACTATCTACTCGATGATCTCGGATCCGTGCTACTGGTTGCGCTATGCATACCACTTGCTAAGCGTGTCTCATGGAGATGGTGGGGAGGAACGGATGTCAGTCCCGTTTGAGAGCGTCATAGGAGCTGGGCCTTTTATGGCAAGGCCGACAAGGCTCCAAGCTGATCGAACAGAAAAGGAGTAGTTAGGCGGCCCGCTTCAATACGTTTTACGATAGAGCAGATCTCCTCAAGAAATGGTTCTATATTCTGAGCTGTTGAATCCTTCGAAAACTCTTCAAGACGAGCGCACGCCGCTGCCAGCTCTTTATATCCGTACAGTCCAGCACTTCCACGTAATCTATGAGCTAAGACACCCGTTTTTTTACGATCCCCCAGCTCTACTGTCTTTGATAGCTCCTCAATACAGGGGCTGAGGTGTTCGACAAATTCAAGGATTATTTCAAGCATGTCCGGATCGGAGGAGATGCGGCTACTTATAATTGGAACACCTAATGGTTCGACTGGAACGGGGGAGTTTAGAAATCTATTTAGCATCTCCAGGAAGGAGCTCTTGCTGAAGGGCTTACTGAGGTGCATTACACAACCAGCATCGATCGCTTTAAGAACATCACTCGTCATAGCGCCAGCAGAGAGGGCGACAATTGGGGTCTTAATACCGGCTTGGCGAATAGCGCGTGCTGCGCTCAGGCCATCCACTTTAGGCATCTGTACGTCGAGCAGGATTAGGTCGAAGGGTTGCGCAAGAGCGCTCTCTATCGCCTGCTCTCCATCCTCTACGAGGGTTGGATCTACACCAGCTTTCTCTAGGAGGTGATGAACGAGCCTGCGGTTATCCAGGGCATCGTCTGCAAAGAGAACCCGGCCAGAGAACTTTTGTGGTAGTTTAGTTGCATGTACCTCAGGGTGCTCCTCTGGCAACGCTCTAATTAGAGCTTCAGCTTGATCGATGCTAGAGGAGATCCAAAAATTGAACTGCGATCCAGCTCCGATAGTTGAGGTAACCGTAATCTCTCCGCCAAGTGCGTTGATCAGTCGTTGCGAGATGCTTAACCCCAGTCCGGTTCCACCGTATTGACGTGTGATTGATTCGTTTGCTTGGCAAAATGGCTGAAAGAGTGATGAGATCTGCTGCATTGAGATGCCGATACCGGAATCCTTAATGCTGAAAGAGATTGCAGCTGTTTGCAAATTAAAACCAACATGCAATTCAATCGATCCCTTAAGTGTAAATTTGATGGCGTTGCTTAAGAGGTTAATCAGCACCTGCTTTAGTCGAAGTGGATCGGTCGTTATGTGTGCTGGTAGGGGCCACTCATAGTGCACCACAAAAGAGAGCGCCTTATCGGCGATACGGGGGGCGAACATGGTACGAACCTCTTCGACCAAGCGCACAAGATTGAAGGAGGTTTTTTCAATAGTAAGAGCTCCTGCGTCAATCTTAGAGAGATCTAGGATCTCGTTGATGACGTTAAGGAGATGCTTGCTGTTACTAAGGATAATATCGAGTGTGTGAAATTGCTCGGGGGTATGTTTCGTATCGTCGCGCAGGAACTCTGCAAAGCCAATAATGGCGGTCAGGGGTGTTCGGATCTCGTGGCTCATATTAGCGAGAAACTGACTCTTGGCGTGCGTGGCTGTCTCAGCTGCCCGTTTTGCTGCGATCAGCTCCTCGTTTACCTCTCTTCGCTCTGTAATATCATCTACCGTCCCCACCCAGCCACTGACTGTATCGGTTGAGTTTATGGTAGCAGCTTTAACAGTACACCAGGCGATACTTCCATCGTGACGCTGATAGCGGTGGGTCTCTTCAAAGGGAGTTGCCGTTTTAGTGGCCGCATACCAACTTGATGCGACCCGCTCTCGGTCCTCCAGCGGAATAGCGCGCAACCATCCCGAGCCGAAGCTCTCTTCAGAGCTCTGGCCAGAGATGTTCTGAAATTGATTGTTTGTATAGATATAGTTGCCATCTGAATCGGTAACAAAGATACCTAGTGGAGCCGCCTCGCTAATGGCTCTGAACCGCGCTTCGTTATTTTGGTATTGAAGCTCATCTGTATTGCGGCTGCTCAGATCAACGCAGGACGAGACGTAGGCCTCAAGCCGTCCAGTTGATGAGAAGAGGGGCATAGCCTGTTCAAGCACCCAACGATAGGTACCGCTTGAATGCCGTAACCGGAACTCACGTTGAAAGCGCGCTCCCTGTAAGGCCGCTGCATGCCACCGTTGGTGATAAACCTCTCTGTCATCAGGATGAAGTGCTGCTTCCCAACTATCGGCGAGGCTATCCTCACGACTTAATCCTGTAAACTCGCGCCACGCAGTGTTAAAGAAGGTTCTGTTGCCAGCCTGGTCTGAGATCCAAAGCAACACGGGGGAGGCATCGGCTATAACGCGAAAGCGGCGTTCACTCTCTCCGAGCGAATCGATAGTTGATTGAACCTTTAGTAATTTATGTCGCAGTTCAATCTGTAAAACCACCTGATGCGCAAGGGCTTGCAGCGCTTGCTGCTGACTGAGGGATAGCTGGCGAGGTGTCTTATCTAATATACAGAGGGCGCCAAGCACGAGCTTATCGTTGGTTATCAGGGGAACCCCAGCATAGAAGCGCATGTTTGGAGCGTTTATAACGAGCGGGTTGTTAGAAAAACGGGGGTCTTGGGAGAGATCGTTAATGATAAGGGGGGAGTCGGAGAGGACCGTTTCAGAGCAGAGCGATAGCGTACGATCAATCGAGGTAAGATCCGTTCCCAAACGTGCCTTGAACCATTCTCGCTCTGTATCCAGGAGCGAGATAAACGCAGCCGGGGCCTCGCAGATCTGGGAGGCTATAGAGACGATCTGATCGAACGCCTCCTCTGGAGCCGTATCAAGGATCTCTAATTCACGTAAGCGAGCCAGCCGCTCCACCTCGTTAGGCGATCGCCTCATTGGTTATCCTCCCAGCACAAAGTCACTCAAGGGGTAATTCGGCACAATTAACTCGCACCTCAAGGATCCGTAGCGCACATTTTTTAATACGCTATGAAGCAACGGATATCAGTCTAATCAGTAGGTTAGGTGTCTAGTTTGAGCTGCCGCCGCGCCTCATAAAGGGCGATTGAGACCGCATTACTAAGATTAAGGCTGCGTACGTGAGTAGAGATAATCGGGATCCTAAGGATCTGTTCAGGGGAAAAGTTAGCCAAAAGCTGCGGCCCAAGCCCCTTAGTTTCACTGCCGAATACCAGGGCATCCCCCTGCTGAAACTGCGCATCTGTATAGAGTTTTTGCCCGAATTTTGAGAAAAGCCAGATACGCTCCGGCTTGGCGGTATCGATATACTCATCCCAGGAGGGGTGTTGTGATAGCTTAACGTGGGGCCAGTAGTCTAGGCCGGCCCGCCGCACAGCTTTCTCTGAGATCTCAAACCCAAGCGGGCCTACGAGGTGTAGTGAGCTATCGGTAGCCGCACAGGTTCGGGCAATTGAGCCAGTGTTTTGGGGTATTTGAGGCTCTACAAGAACGATCTGCACCGATTAACTCCCCCTACGCTAACGATCCGAGCCACGCAAAGTGCTGCGTAGGAAAAAACCTCTCTGTGAGGGTCTCAGATAGTTCATTTTTCTTGATGGGAAAGCTATATTGTCGGCATGTTAAATTCAACAGTTGTTGCGCGAATCAATCTCACCCCGGAATTAATGATCCTGCATGTCAAGCCAGATGGTGGCGTGCCTAGCTTTATCCCCGGACAGTACGTGGCTTTGGGCCTAATGGGAGCGGCCCCGCGCTACGTCGGAGCAGGGGAGGAGGTTGAGCCGCTAGCGGAGGATAAGATTATTAAACGGGCTTATTCGATCGGGACATCCCCTGAACAGAGGGATTATTTTGAATTCTATATAGCGGTGGTACCGACCGGTTCCCTGACCTCGAGACTTGCGGCCATTAAGGAGGGGGATAGGCTTTTCTGTCAGCCCAAGGTGACCGGCACCTTTACATTAGATAGCGTGCCGGCGGACCATAATCTTGTGCTGGTTTCAACCGGCACTGGGATCGCTCCATTTATGTCGATGATCCGCACCCCCTCTACCTGGACCCATGGTCGAAAGATTACCGTAGTGCATGGAGTTCGACATCCGGAGGACTTCGCATACTCGGAGGAGCTGCAATCTTTCGAAGCCAATAACAGTAGCTTCCAGTATCTGCCGATAGCGAGTCGCGCCGCAGAGTCCTGGGAGGGGAGAAAGGGTAGGGTACAGCGGCTCTTTGAATCGGGAGAAATTAACCTTAATCCCGTTCTAGATCACGTGTTTCTATGTGGAAACCCAGCCATGATTGAGGAGCTAGAGGTTAGCCTTACGACCTTTGGGTTCTCACTGCACTCGAAAAAATTACCTGGTAATCTACATTTAGAGAAATACTGGTAATCAACCTAGAGCGTTAGCGTTTGGAACTTCGTTCCCCAGAACGGCGAGGTGTGCTTTGGCTCGCTATCTTTGTTGATACGGATAGTTTGTTACGAATAGAGTGAATCAATCGTATCGCGGTAGCGCAGCGTAATCTGTTTGCGCTTCATCTTCATTGTCGGGGTGAGAAGTCCGTCCTCGAGTGAGAAGTCCTGATCTATAATGCTGAAGTGTTTAATCGTCTCGTAGCTTGCCAGCTCTTTATTGGCCCTATCTACGGCGTCCTGAACCATCTTAATAACGATAGTGAGGTCTGATAATTTTGTGTTCGCCGCGATTTTAACGCCGGAGGCGGAGAGTATATTGCGAAGCTCTAGATCGTTAAGGGTAAAGAGCATAACGCAATAGGGCTTACCATCACCGTATAAAAACGCATGCGATATAAAGGAGTTTCTCTTAAAGAGCCCCTCAATTAATGTGGGTGGAATCTTCTTGCCCCCAGCGGTGATGACTAACTCCTTCTTTCTATCTGTAATAAAGAGAAACCCATCGGGATCGATCTTGCCGATATCACCGGTGTGAAACCAACCCTCATTATCCCAAGACTCCTTCGTCGCTAAAGGTCTATTAAGATATCCGCGGGTAACGTTGGGGCCACGCAATAGAATCTCGCCGTCCTCTGCTAGGATGAGCGTTTCAACCTGATCAAGAGCTGGCCCAACGCTTCCGATCTTACGATGTAATGGACGATTAACGTGCGTTGCAACACAGGTCTCAGTTAGTCCATAGCCCTCACAGATAGTGATCTCTAGGGCATCAAAGAACTTGTTAATTCCCGGGTCCAGTTTGGCTCCGCCAGAGATCGCATGCCGAAATCCAACGCCAAAAAGCTGGCGCTTAATCTTCTCTCTAATCGGTGCGAGGCCATAGAAAAGGATCTGTTCAAGTAGCGAAAGGGGCGCCTTTGCAAAGCGGCGCTCATAAGTTTTCTGGGCATTAGAGATGCATAGAGCCAATACCCGCTGCTGTAACCCCTTGCCGCTGGCGCGTGACTGAAGCACTGCTGCCATCTTCTCAAAGAGGCGGGGCACTGAGGGGATAACCGATGCGCCAGATTCGCGCAGGTCCTTTGCTATCGAAGAGAGGTCGATCTTGGATGTTTTATGGTCGACAATGGCTGGAAGAGCTAAGTATGCGCTCGTAAGCGCCCCTACGTAGTAGACCAGTCGAGCGAAGGAGTGCGCGAGCGGCAGATAGAGAAAGAGAGAGCCATCGAGCACGAATATCCCACCTTCAGCCGCCTGCCTGACATTTGAGAGGTGATTACCGTGGCTCTGAATAACCCCTTTCGGAGCACCGGTCGTGCCGGAGGTATATACGTAGGAGGCGATGCTAGCGTGATTTATAGAATCGGGAACAGTGGGAGGCGTCGCAGAAATCTCTGGGTTCGTAATCAGATCGGCTAGATATGTTGAGGGCAACCCCGTATCGATCTGCTTATCGATCTGCTCAAAGTTAATAACTGTATCAACCTGAACCTGCACGGTGCTAGCTAGAATGCCCTCCCTTTCCGGAATTGTGCACAGATTATTCTTAAGCCAAGAGATCTTCTGCGCCTGCTCCTCGTTCTCAATAAAAACAATTCGAGCACCGGAATCATGCAGGACAAATCCAACCTCTACGGCTGGCTGGCTTTGATAGATACTAACGGTGATACCTCCGAGGGTCTGAATGGCGATATCCGCCAAGAGCCACTCCGCTCTGGTATGAGATAGGATCGCTACCGGCGTTCCTGGCCGCACTCCGAGTGCGCTCAGGTGGTGCGCAATCCTAGCGATCGCTGGAGTAACAGAGGCATACGTTTCACTGCGCCATACTCTTGTAGCGTCAGCATGCGGCGCTACGGCGTATCGAAAGAGAGGGGAGTCGGGATGCGCGCGCGCACGGGACCAAAACGCCTCTCCGATGGAGAGGGCTGCGGAGACGTTATTAAATTGGTCGATATCAGAAGAGCCCATTAGTATAAAAAGGTGCCGTATGGTGAATCTATTAGCACCTCGTTTTCTCCCTCACTTGAGGTTACCCGTCCTATAACCTGAGCGGCAATCCCAAATTCCGCTGCCAGAGATATTATCTCACTAGCTACTGCCGGCTCAACGCACGCTTCAAGGCGATGCCCCATATTAAATACCGAGTACATCTCGTTCCAGGGGATCTTGCCGCACCGTTGGATCTCTTCAAATAAGGGCGGAGTGGGGAATAGGTTACTCTTTTCAAAGCGCACACCCTGCCCAAAGCGCTTAATTTTAGTTTGGCCTCCGCCGCTACAGTGAATTAAGGAGTGGGTCTGCTCTCTAAATGTAGTTAGGATCTTAAGTATCAGTGGGGCGTATGTACGGGTTGGCGAGAGGAGCGCCTCTCCAACGCTCATACCGAGGGAGGCTATATTATCTGTCACCTTGAATGGGCCACGATAGGCACTCTCTGGCGAGAGCTTTTCGTCCCCTACCTCTGGATAGGTCTCTGGATGGTAGCGCGACAGTAGCACGTTACGGGCAAGGGTCAGGCCATTACTTCCGATACTTGAGTTAGCAGCCTGCTCGTATCGGCATCTGCCGGTTGAGCTGAATCCGACGATCGCATCGCCAGCCTTAACTCGAAAGGTATCTACAAGTTCAGAGCGAGGAATTCGGGCGCACAGAGTTGAGTCTACGATAACGGTTCGAACGAGATCTCCAACATCGGCTGTCTCGCCACCACTTAGAGCAATCGGGAGTCCCTCGTTTGCCAGCATCGCCGCGCAATCTCGGTAGCCCTGTATGATTTGGCTAATCGCCTCGTCTGGAACGCAGGAGCGATTTCGGCCGATAGTATTACTCAGCACCAGTCCAGAGAGTCCTCCGGAACAGGCGACATCGTCCAGATTCATCACCAGGCTATCGGTCGCGAGGGAGCGAAACCAGGAGGGGTCGTTAGTTTCGCGGTAGAGCAGGTATGCAACTATACTCTTGGTACCTGCGCCATCGGCGTGCAGAAAAAATGCTTGCGATGGATCTCCTGCTGGATCGGCTACTGGAGATGCAAAATAGCGTGCAGGCCCTGACTCTCCAACGGCTTTTAATATCCCTGATTTTGCTGAGGAGGCGCCTAACGCCCCATAGGCTGAACTTTCAGAGGAATATTTCTGCACAGGCTGCCCGAATATTAAGACTACTTTTTGAGGGAGTTAACAAACGCAACTAGATCAGCCAGCTCCGCAGCCTTTAAATCGCTCTGAGCTGGCATCATAACGCTCAGGCCAAGTTCAGCTCCACCCTTCATTAGCAATTCGGTAAGCTTTGCATCATCGGTAGCATACTTATTCACTCCGGTCGTAAGATTGCGTGGCTTCTGTCCCTCGGGAATCGTTGCGGCGATAGGCCCATCGCCGGCCCCCTTATCACCGTGACACATGGCGCACCGTTGAGCGAAGAGGGTCTTGCCCTTTTCAATGTCGGCTCCGTAAGCCGGGGAAGTTGCCAGAACTAGAGTTGAGAATAGGAGTAGGTTCTTTATGTTCATATGCGACCTCTAAAAAACAGGGGAAGGAGCTTATCCACCCTTGTTATAAATCTGTTGTTAGCCAACTATACCGTTGCCCCCCTAGATTGGAAAGAAATAAGATCGAGTAACTGCTCACCGTAGTTTAATGTAGCGATTCAAGCTATTGATATTACGGCGAAGTTTCATAGGAAATTCGATTGGTCGTTCCCTGATCGGGCACAGCAGATTTTGTGAATAGTACTAGTTACTAAGATAGTTGAAAGCATCGGGAGATATAGCGGAATATGCGCAAGTTTTTTGACCGAATTCTAGGGTTTTCACGCTCAAAATCAAAGGAGGAGTGGCGGGCATTCTTTGGCCAACAGGGGAGCTCTCTCCGTGTATTCGTGCAACAAAACGGCGAAAAGGCGGCCCTGCTTGGTTTCGTACTGGGAACCCTAATAATCCTCTTTTTTAAGCTCTTTATTGTTCTTGCGTGCGTAGCGGCTCTGCTGGCCATGCTGCTTATTATATGTGCGGAGTCGAAGCCGTAGTCTCATTTTTCCCTAGAAAGGAGCCATGAAAAACCTCTTTGTGCTTATTCTGTTTAGTCTTGTCGTGGTTCTTCCAGCGCTAGCTCAGGATGAAACCTCTGTATTGCGCACCAAGGCTGAGCAGGGGGAGGCCTATGCCCAATACCACCTTGGTGTAAGTTATGCTAATGGCGAGGGCGTTCCAAAGGACTTAGTCCAGGCGCATATGTGGCTTAACCTCTCCGGTGCGAAGGGTAGCGAGCAGGCCAAGAGCTCCCTGAAGATCATTGAAAAGCAAATGAGCGCTGAGCAGAAAGCAGAGGCGATGAAGCTCGCCCGCGATCGATGGGCTAAAGCAAATCCGTAGCTTTATTTAGATTTGGTGTTCAAAATAACGGGTACCTAACCCCGCTCGGCATTCGCACTAAGAACTCCCCCGATCCCACCTAGTAAAAGCACCCAGATCACTGGCTTACAAATGGAGAGTCCTCTATCTCGCCCCGAGCATCAAAAAAGCATGAGCTAAATAGCTCCCTTACCTAAAGGTTTTGGGGTTATCTGACGAATGTCGCTATGAGGGCAAGGAAAGGTTCCAGTGAATAAGAATCAATTACCTAAGAATCAGCTTATTTACCTAGCACAAGATCTTGAAGTTGCAGGGCTCTTTTGGCATCCCGAGGTAGGGGATGAGGTTGCAGATCGTGAAGGAGAGAGCCCTGTCGCTATCCTCGTTGATCCGCAGGGGATGACACCCGCCGAGCTACGCTCAGTCTTTCTATGGCTCCCAACGGTTGAGCAGATGATGGTTCAATTTGAGACGAGACAGGCGGTGCTCTTTCACGCCGGGTTCGAATTTACCGAGAAGCAGTTTTATTATAAAACCGTGATTCAGTCCGCTTGTGGTCATATAGAATCGCGTGGGGACTCATTTAGATTGTCGATGGGGCTGGCGCTACGCGATCTTCTAATCTCTGATACTCCAACCAACATCAACTAATCTCGCTACAGCACTCCCTCTACTGCTCTCTCTAATGCGCAACGCTTTCTACTGCGCAACACTTGTCGGTGCTTGTCGGCACAATTGCTACAAAACTGAACATATTTTTTGTACCAAAATTATACAGCAGCCTTAGGGCGCGGTTGACAGTGTGTCAAAAAATTTTGGGTTATATAGATAACCCACTGTTTTCACCGAGATTCGGCCCCCTAAAAGAGATGAGCCTGTTTCCTACAGTCAAGAATCTAACATGGGTAGCTCGCAGTGGTACGAAGATTGCCAATTCCGTGACAGCAGCTATTCGAACCATTCAGGTTCGGATGGTTCCAGGGAAGGTTAGTGCGAGTGAGTTGAGTCGGAATGTATCGACCCAACTTCATACATCGAACAAGGAAGGTTCATATATGGTTTTCAACGCAGCGCTCAGCGCTTCAACAGATCCTCTAGCAGCATTGGCAACCCCAAGGTCCTCGAATAGAGGATTAAACGAACTCTCCTTCGGGATCCTGACCGCTTGCCCAGAGATGCGAAAGATATTGGGTGTAGTTGAGAAGGTTGCTAAGACCCGTTCAACCGTTCTTATTCTAGGAGAGAGCGGAACCGGTAAGGAGCTTATCGCGCGCGCCTTTCATTCATTGAGTGGACGTACGGGCAGACTAGTTCCAGTAAACTGCGGGGCTATCCCGGAGGATATCCTTGAGAGCGAGCTATTCGGCCATGAAAAGGGCTCCTTTACCGGCGCCATCGCCTCAAGGGTTGGCCGTTTTCAACTCGCTGATGGAGGCACGATCTTCCTAGATGAGGTCGGTGAGATGAGCCCTAAGCTGCAGGTCAAGCTGCTGCGCGTCCTGCAGGAGCGCAAGGTCGATCCAGTTGGCGGCACAAAATCAATCGATATCGATGTACGTGTAGTCGCTGCAACCAATAAAGATCTCGCAGCAGAGGTCAAGGCCGGGCGATTCCGCGAGGATCTTTATTATCGCCTGCAGGTTGTTCCTGTCACCCTACCACCGTTACGAGAGCGCGAGGGGGATGTTGAGATCCTCGCCAACTATTTCCTGCGTAGGCAAGCAGAGGAACTTGGCAGGCTAGAACTGAGCCTCTCTCCAGCAACGTTAAACGCACTAAGTAATTATCAGTGGCCCGGCAATGTGCGCGAGCTTGAAAACATGATTGAGCGGCTCGCAATTTTGAGCGACAGCGATCAGATTGAGCCGGAGCATCTACCGGATTACCTTTCAGAGGTTAGTGCAACAACTCAGATACAACTTGCTGACTTTACCCTACCACAACGAGGCGTTGATTTTAACACCCTGATTGATGACTACGAGAATAAGCTTATCTCTACGGCCCTTAATCAGACCGGGGGAAATAAAAAAGCGGCAGCGAAGTTACTTGGACTTAATCGCACGACCCTAGTTGAGAAGATTAAGAAGAAAGGGCTTGAGGCAAAGATCGAAGTTAGCGTCATCTCTGATGATATGACGATGTAAATGAGGATCTCCATGCAGCTTTTGAAAGACATAAAATCAATATCTCGGTGCTCAATAGTGTGGGTATTTAGCACACTAAGCATATTCATTGCAGCTGTTCCGGCCCTGGCGCAGCATCCGATCGATCTGCAAAAGCTTTCGGCTAGCGGCGAACACCTTAAAGCCGTGACGCTCTATGAGGTTTTGCCGGAACGATCAATGACGACAGATGCTCGTATCGCTGCAGCAAAAAGCGCCTGGGCACTGGGGCTTAATCAGCAGGCTTCTAATGGGTTTGACGCCGTTCTAAGAGATATGCAGATAACAACCGATACCCGTGCGCGACTGACCCTCTCGCGAGCTATAATTGAATACCAGGATGAGCACTACACAAACGCCAATCTTTTCGCCGAGAAGGCGATCTCTTACCTTTCAGAGTCCTCGCCGTTACGTGGCAGGGCTTATCTGCTCTGGGGTCAGAGCCTCTCTCGAATGAACGCCTACAGCGCCGCCCAAGAGAAACTCCTCGCAGCGCTTAACGATTCCACTACGAACGATAAGGCCGAGATACATTTTGCTCTTGGGATAGTTGAGACGAAGCTAGGTAAATATTTACAGGCTGAGCAACATCTAAAAGCAATTCCAACCGACCATGAGAGAGCCTCAGCAACCGTACGCATGCTGGCCTCTCTGGCGCTTGAAACTCATCAGAATGATAGAGCCCGTTTCTGGATACAGAAGGGCAGGTCCGACTATCCGGAGGCCTTTATTGATAGTTGGGGTGATTACGGGCTGCTAGAAGTGGCGCTCTCAAAGGGAGAGATCTCTGCAGCACGCGAGATCTTTACAGAGGCAAAGAAGCAGCACCCACCCTCAGACCCTTGGCTAATCTTAATGCAGGCGGCACTCGAACAGTTTGAGTGGAAAAAAGACACCAATCAAACGGAGGCCCCGTGAGAAACTCTGGCTTAGCTCAGATTAAGAACTCAATCCCCCCACAGTCCGCTCTAGGACTGCAGGAGATGCTTGAGCGTTTTAACGATAGCAGCTCAAAGCTGGAGCAGCGTCATTTCGCTATTCTGCAAGAGGTTGAGGATCTCAAGGCTAAGCTCCAGATTAAGGAGGAGGAGATTAAACGAGCAGAGCGCTTATCTATGCTTGGCGAGACCGCAGCTGCGCTTGCCCACGAGGTACGCAATCCACTTGGTGCAATAACGCTATTTCTATCCATGCTTAAGCGCGACGTAGAGGATCGTCCCGGGGCAATTGCTCTCGTTGATGAGATCGAAAAAAGCATAACGAGCCTAGATCACGTCGTTTCTAATGTACTGCATTTCGCGAAGAATAATCGCCTACACACCGGGCCGATAAACCTGAACTCAGTTATCCAGGAAGTTCAGCAACATTTTGTAAGTCTATACGGCACAGGCGCAAAGATCTGCGTTAACCTGAGCGGAAATCCCTTTATCATTGCGGATGATAACGCACTCAGGCAGTGCTTTTATAACCTGATTACTAACGCTTTGCAGATCACCTCGTTTACTGGAACGATCACCATTACGCTCAGCGATGAGCAGGAGTTGGATGGCGTGCGAGTAGTTATAACCGATAACGGCCCAGGAATATCCGAGGAAGTTCTGCCGCGACTTTTTGAGCCGTTCGCGTCGGGTCGACGAGAGGGGACCGGATTAGGGCTCTCTATCGTTAAGAGAATAATAGAGGGGCATGGGGGCAAGATCTCCGCTCGAAACACTCCGAGCGCCGAGTTCACATTAATTTTGCCCCGTAAAGCAACAAATATTAAGTAAAGAGGAGACCAGTATGGAGCTTAACGACACAGGGACAGAGAGGGGAGATAAGGTTGGCAACGCAACTCGTGCACGTATCCTGGTTGTTGATGACGATCCACATATGCAGCTAGCTATAACCACCTGTCTTTCCCGTAAGGAATACGAGCTGGTTGTCGCGCCAAACGGCGCTGCTGCTCTTGAGCACCTAGAGCGGGGATCCTTTGACTTAATTTTGTCCGATCAGCAGATGCCAGAGATGTCTGGGCTTGAGCTGCTCGCCGCCATGCAGAAGCGCAATATAGAGACCCCCCTAATTATGATCACGGCCTATGGCACGATTAATCAGGCGGTAGAGGCGATGCAGCGCGGAGCCTCTGATTTCCTTACCAAGCCGTTTTCGGCCACCGATCTAGAAAGGATCGTAGAACGAAGCCTTACGCCAGAGGCCAAACATATTCGCCAAAAAAGCTCCCACCAAAAGGGAGGACGTCCAATTATAACGAATGATCCCCTTATGATCCGTGTGCTTGAGGTAGCGGAGGCGGTTGCACGCAGTGAGGCTACGGTTCTTATTCAGGGCGAGTCTGGAACTGGTAAGGAGTTGGTTGCGCGTTTTGTGCACGCTAGTAGCCCACGTGCTCAACAGGCCTTTGTAGCCGTCAATTGCGCTGCGTTACCAGCTAGTCTGCTTGAGAGTGAGCTATTTGGACACGAGAAAGGGGCTTTTACAGGAGCACAGGCGCGCAAGATCGGAAAGTTTGAGTTAGCGCACAACGGTACGATCCTCTTAGATGAAATATCTGAGATGGATATCGCCCTGCAGGCTAAATTACTACGTGTGCTCCAAGAGCGAGAGGTTGACAGGGTGGGTGGTAGAGACCCTGTAACGATAGATGTGCGTGTGCTGGCGACAACGAATAGAGATCTGGAAGAGAGCGTTCGAGAGGGGCGCTTCAGAGCGGATCTATATTATCGACTAAACGTTATCCCGCTTACCTTGCCACCGCTGCGTGCGCGAACCTCAGACATTAAGTTATTAACCGAGCATTTTATGCGTCAGTACCTCGGGAACAATGCGCCAACATTGCCAGCGGAGGTTCTGCAATCGTTGCTCTCGCACTCATGGCCCGGAAATATTCGTGAGCTGCAGAACGCAGTGCAAAGAGCAGCTATCTTGTCACGGGGAGCGATTCCATGTGAGTCAGACTTTCTGCTCTCAGCTAGTGCAATCACACAGCTTGAGTCTGTGCGTTTAGAGGCACCGAGGGTCGGTAGCATTCATAGCATGGTGGAGAAGATAGTAGACAATGGCATAGAGCCCAATCGTAGCGCCTTAAATGACTCAGTCATGATTCGCTCAGGGATGACCGTTCAGGAGATGGAGCGTGCCCTGATCCTAGAGACACTTCGTGCGACGAGCAATAATCGAACCGAGGCTGCAAAGTTACTCGGTATTAGCATCAGAACCCTTAGAAATAAGCTGCATGAGTATAGGGGTGGCGAGGTCGGGGCAGAGGAGTAGGGCTCCTCACCGATAAGTGTCGGTACATTAGATGAGAAACCCCTGCGCGGGAACGTGAACCGCTTCCCGTTACCTGCTCCCGCTCCGATAGCGGTTAAACCTTAAAAACCAGCTTTGACAGCATGGCCGCCAAGCTGCTCAAAAGACTCGTAGGAGTTTTAAGCACGCTCTGATCAACAAGGTTCCACGCTTTCAACAGGTCAAAGATCGCGGCACACTCCAAAGTAGAGCCCCGCGCAATACTATAGTAGCGCTTTTTGTCGGCAACGCCTGTTTTGCCTGCGCCTTCTGCAATATTTAATGAAATGGAAGTGGCGGCGCGACGCAACTGGTTGACAATGTCGCTATTTCCGTTCGGAAGGAGGCGAATAACACTAATAACCTCTTTCAGGAATTCAACCGACTTTTGATAGACTTCGAGCTTTTCATGACAAAACATATCT
>JAPLFS010000093.1 GCA_026390555.1 Pseudomonadota bacterium | reverse complement strand
CTCTGTATCGCTAACTGTGTTAGTATTAGCTCGCATACTGGAGTTACTCGGTGTAACGAAAGCCAGGATATTACCGATTTCATCAGTTGGTATAGTGGTAGCCCTGGTTTGCATGGTGCCTACTTACTCTTACTCTCTGCGCCGCAGAGCTTTGCATTCTTACTTCATCACCTGGTTGCTCTCGGTGTGCAAAGGGGGCCCTTTTACTATGGCATATTGCCGCGGCTCAGGGACGAGCAATCAGATCTTGCAATCTATATCGCGGGTGCAATCATTATACTCTTTGTCGTTCTGTTCTCCTGGTTAAGTGTACGCGCAGTTGGTCTTTGGGTTAGAGGTGGCTGGCGCAACGTGGGAGAGGCTCGATTCTCTTCCATCCTCTCGCTGGCATTGGGTATAACTCTACTAGGCGTGCTAATTTCGCAACCTAATCCATTTATATATCGACTCTCTTTTGTAATCCCTATTACGTATCTGCTGGTCGGGTTCCTGCTCTTTCCAGCTTATTATAGATGCCAAGCTCTGTTTTGCGAACGAGCTGTAAGGGTTTTAGCAACGCTATCGCTAGCAGGTTTCGTAGTGGTGGTTGTGACATATGCTCCAACGCTTCTTGCCCAGATGGGGAGCGTTGTAGTTCCTCGGCAGGAGAACTCAACAAACCACCTAGCTAAGATGAATAATAACGACCTGCAGCTAGCTATGCGTGAGTGTGGAATTGTTAATGCAGCAGCGAGTAGGCGGGTCGTGGTAGATGAGCATACCTACTGGCATGTTAGAAATAGCTCTGAACCGGCCTTCTACGGAGCTCTGCTACTTGAGAATAAGCTTAGGCTAGAGCGCGACCCATTAAGTCGTTGGTTGGTTGAGATCGGAGCTAGCGCGCTTCTGGTTCACTGTGATGGTGCTGTCCCACCGCTCTTGAGCGTTCCATTACGACGGGTTGGTGATGTGTGTTGCTTGCGAAGGAGTGATATCGAACAATTTACGCCGATATTACCCGCCAAAGCTACTCTCTAGGTTAATGACCAAGGATGAAGAGCTATTGCAACCTGCGTTATTGTCTCCTGTACGAGGGAGTCCTATGAAAATTAGTTTTTCGGTGAGAGGCAGGCTCTGAGTTGACAGCCTCTCGTACCTCGGGCATCTGTGGAGGAACGTTATTCTCGAGCCACTTCTTATCTACAGCGGTAGCCATTAAGATTAATTCCAGGGTAGATTTGATGCCACTAGCTCTCTTAACCTCAAGGTTTAAAGCAGAGCCAACTATGTAGCTCGCATCATTAACGATCGAGTCCTTCGATAGCATGCGGGTACCTTGACCAGCGAGACCCTTATAGTAACGATCTCCGTTAATGGCATCCTTATGGCTGAAACGGTAAAGGGAGTCTATCATGCCGCTCCATATGCACCTACGAAGCTCCAACATCTCTTCGGGGGACAGTTTCTCTTCCATGGAGGGATCCGTATCGATACGGAGTCGAGACCTTAAGGAGTTGCGAGTATCAAGTGCCCGCATAAAGTTAACTTCGCGAATGCCGAAGTCTGCCAACTCTCCTGGCTTAAGCTTCATCGATAAGGCGTTCTGGAACACCTCCATATGTGCAATTGTGTCAGAGTTGGTATTAGAGGATCGGAGCCGCTGCCATAGGCGCGCATCATCTGTGAGGATCCCCTGAGACTCAGTAATGGCTGCAATATCGATAGCTGCTAGTAGCACCCCAGGGTATTGAATACGGAGCGCATAGGCCTTGGCAAGTACCTTCCCCATATGAACTTCGACAGGAAACTTAGCAGCGATTTTACCGGTGTCCGTAATGTGGCCCTGTGGACCGATCAGATCGAGATGGTAGAGCGTTCGTTGCGCATCTTTAAGTTGCGACTCAGAGGCCTTGTGAATGAAATTGATATTTAGTCGGGATAAGTCGAGCCGCGCTGCAATGAACCGAAGCATCATGGTCTCTAGAGGAACGTTCTGAATCTCTGGTGGCATATGAGGGCGCAACTGCTCATTCGGATTAAGCCTTAAAATAGCGGTGCCGTCCGCATCTATCCGGCCTACTCGCCCCATGCACTGAGCCACCTCTGATTTGGTTATGGTCCGATAGGCGAGCGTCTGTATCCCATTTAATACCGTCATGCTCTTAACTTCGTTGGTAACGATGACTGTATTAATCGCTTTAGGATAGGTAAGGCCCGTACCTCCGACATTAGTTGATAGCACCGCTGTGCGTGAACCCGGCTCATGGTTGTTAAAAGCCAGCTGTTGAGTCCGCAGAGGGAGTTGGGCATGCAAGGGGATGCAGTTAATGGTTGGATCGGAGTGCGCTAACTTTTCGGTCAGATCTTGGATCTCTCTTTTGCCCGGGAGAAAGACAAGGGGCGTTTCCCCGCGGTTAATGGCATCGATAATATCGCTCTCTAGAGAGTCATTTGGCGTAGTAATATTGACCTTTCTGTGGCGCTCCTGCGCCTGAATCGTAGGAGCTCCGCCAAAGTAGGAGCTAAACTCAGTGGCATTGATGGTTGCCGACATGAGGATCACCTTGATCTGATTGCCCTGATCAATCTGTTGGCGTAATAAACATAGTAGCGGGGGCAGATCCGCTTGATTCTCATGGGCTTCATCGATCATCACTATGCTTCCTGCGGGAATCCCCTGGTTGAGCAGTCGTTGCAGAAGGTAGCCATGGGTCTCATATACTATCGCGGTATCATCAGAATACCTGCTAGCACGCGAGTTTCTAAATCCTATCTTTTCGCCAAGTTCGCAACCCTCAAGTTGCGAGACATATTTTGCAATCTGAACGGTTTGAATAACCCGTGGAACGGAGCATACGACCTGTGGTCGGGCGTTATCCGGCAGTGAGCCAGCAGGGAATATATTTGATAGCTCCTTCTCTACCGTGCGTGGTAGCCAGGTGGTTTTACCAGAGCTTGTTGGAGCTGAGATCACTACGGCAGAGGAGAGATGCAGAGCTCGCATGATCTGATCGCGATAGGGCACCAACGTTAGGTGCTCTGTGTTTTCAACCGGCTGGGACGCATGCTTAGATTCTGGCGTGGCTACTTGTGCTGTTTTAGGTTGTGGTGCTCTGCGAAAGAGGGATGTAAAGAAGATAGGAGCTTGTAGGGCTGACAGCACTTTATTGGCGCTCTGGGCCCCGTAAGCGTTTTTATGGTGCTTATGGGACGGGGGCTCAGTTTCTATGGGGCGACTGTCTATAGAGGGTTGCTGCTTTAACTGGTGCTGTCGTCGGGAACGATCCCCGGGACTGTACATATTACCCATGGCTAACATCCTAAGATAACAGGCTTTAATACCAATCTACTTAACCCAACCTGAACCAACAAGTGTTCGAGTAACCTTGTATCGGAGCTGCAAAGATAAAACAAGCAGATACTTAAAGCTGGTGCGTAATTTAACAATAAACTCGAAGATCTAAATCTTTAAAGTGCGCCGCTTTCGAGTGGCTACTAAGTACAAATTGCAACTCAAGATAGCCAGTACTTATGTGCAGACCCCTTGGAGTAAACTGATCCTAATGCGCCTAACCTGATCGAAATAAGCGATCCAAATACACGATCAAATCGTTGCCCTCCCTCTCGACTTCCTAAATGTGGTCGGTAATTATAGTTGCAATATGTTGCAGGTTAGTAATTTAGAAAAACATTATGGAGCGCGGGTGCTCTTCTCAGAGGCCACGCTTACCATCTCGCCGGGCGAACGGGTGGCTCTTTTCGGTAGGAACGGCTCCGGTAAGTCCACCCTGCTCAAGATTATCGCTGGAGAGGAAGCTGCTGATGACGGGGATGTAAGCGTTCCGAGGGGCTACATCATCGGCTACCTTAAGCAGCACCTCTCGTTCTCAGAGCCAACGGTGTTGGCAGAGGCCTGCTTGGCCATAGCTGGTGACCCGATAGCAGAACAGTATAAAGCTGAGATTATTCTTGCTGGGCTTGGATTCTCAGAGGCTGAGTTGGAGCTCTCTCCATCTGCGTTATCCGGAGGCTTTCAGATCCGTATAAACCTGGCGAAGCTAATCTTATCCGAGCCAAACATGTTGCTGCTCGATGAGCCAACCAATTACCTAGACATCGTGTCGATGCGTTGGTTGGAGCGTTATCTGCAACAATGGCCAGGGGAGATGATCGTAATCTCGCATGATCGCTGCTTCTGTGATGAGGTTAGTACACATAGCGCACTGCTCTATCGCAACGGATTCAGAAAGATTGAGGGTGGTTCGCAAAAGCTCTTTGAACGCATCTCTGAGGATGAGGAGCTATATGAGCGCACCCGACAGAATCGAGAGAAAGAGATTAAGCACATGGAGTCCTTTATTAACCGCTTTAAGGCGCAGGCGAGTAAAGCCAGCCTTGTGCAGTCGCGCGTTAAAGCGCTAGCACGTGTTGAGCGGCTAGAACAGGCGCAGAGCGACTCTACTCTTGACTTCTCCTTTGTTCACAAACCATTCCCAGGTAGATTTCCGGTCGAGGTCAAGGAGCTTTCGTTCGGCTTCGACGGCATTGCTCGACCACTAGTTAATGGGTTGGAGTTTTCGCTCAAGAAAGATGATCGGATCGGAGTAATCGGTAAGAACGGTCGGGGTAAGTCAACGCTCCTCAAGTTATTGGCCGGAGAGCTCGCGCCTAACTCTGGAGAGATCGTCCTGAGCCCGAACACTAACATCTCGTTCTTTGCGCAGACCAATACTAATCGTCTCAACCTCTCCAACACCGTCGAGATGGAGGTCCAACAGGTTAATGAAAAGCTCGGACGAACGGCGGTCAGGGCTATCTGTGGTTGTATGATGTTTGAGGGCGATGATGCGCTCAAGAAGATCTCGGTCCTTTCGGGAGGGGAGCGTAGTCGAGTGTTGCTTGGCAAGATCCTTGCGACCCCAAGCAATGTATTGTTGCTAGATGAGCCAACAAATCACTTAGACGTTGAATCGGTGCTGGCTTTGACCGAGGCGCTTGAGGAGTTTGAGGGGGCTGTTGTTATAGTGACCCATAGTGAGGAGATCCTGCGTCGGATAGCTAGCCGCCTTATTATATTTCAGGGGGATGCTCCGTTCGTATTTGAGGGTACTTACGATGAGTTCCTTGATAGTATCGGATGGGAGGAGGAGGATACCGGAGATCGCCGCTCGGCGCGCAAGAAAAACAAGCCCTCTGCCGCTAAGGGACGCGATCCAAAACGCGAAAAAGCAGAGCTGTTGCAGGATCGCTCAAAGGAGCTTGCCCCTCTAAAAGAGGGCGTTGCAGCGCTCGAAAAGAGCATCTCAACTCTTGAACGTTCGATTATTACGGCTCAGGAGCAACTTGCAAGGGCTTCAAATAATGGGGATGCTGGGGAGAT
>JAPLFS010000092.1 GCA_026390555.1 Pseudomonadota bacterium | reverse complement strand
CTGCTGATGAGCGGCTGCGGCATGCTAAAGGAGCGCCCTAAAACTGAGAACGATGAATTTTCGATTATCGGCAAAGAGATTCCACCCAAGGAGGCCAAAAAGGTGCTAAATGAGGTGGGCCAGAACTTCGCCTATGGGCCGGGGCTCGGTGATACTGTGCTTAACGTTGGGGCGGTTGTTATTTTTCCACCCTATGCGATCTATCTGATCGGTAATGCGGCTCTCTCCTTAAGTGGGTATGAGCCGATCACGGTTTCTTCGGTTCTACCTGAAAAGGATGGTAAGGTTTGGTCAGAGAGCTACGATCGGGTGGTCTCTGGACCCGGAAAGGTTGCGGCCGCTATGGCGGGGCATGAATATCGCTCGCGTCAGGTGGCTGAGGAGCGAATGCAAACAGTTCTTAAGAATATAAAAGTTGAGCCCGCCAGTGTTGCGGTATCAGATCGAGGAAAGTGGCAATGATTAATCGAATCGGACTCGTTATTAGGCCAGGTAGTAATAGGGTGCTCGCCGTAGCTCGCGAGGTGGTTGCCTGGTGCCAAGCCCGTAACCTGGCGCTCGATGTTTGTCCGCACACCGCCAAGTCACTTAAGTTTCCAGACGGTGGTGTTTCAAGTAAGGAGATGGTCGAGCGCGCAGATCCGATCATTACTCTGGCTGGAGATGGAACTCTGATCGGAATTGCGCGTCATGTAGAGGGGGCCTCGCCCGTCTTTATCGGTGTAAACTTCGGAAACCTTGGGTTTTTAACAGAGGTTCGTCCCGATGAGATCTTCCCCGTGCTTGAGAGCGTTTTAACAGGCGAGGTTAAGTGTGCTGAGCGGGTTCTGCTTGAGGTGCAGGTTGAACGCAAGGGTTCGATCGTGTTTGAATCACGCGCGGTCAACGATGTAGTTGTGCAAAAGGGGGCCCGTTCACGGCTGCCGGAGCTTGATTTAGCCGTTAATGGGCACGATGTTGCTCGTATCAGAGCTGATGGAATTATTGTTGCAACACCAACCGGATCAACCGCCTACTCACTGGCAGCTGGGGGCTCAATCGCGCACCCTGCGTTGAGCGTTATCTTGGTAACCCCGATCTGTCCGCACTCCCTTACGAACCGGCCACTTATTCTGCCAGGAACAGCGACGGTAAAGATAGAGTTGCCACGTTTTGATGATGAGATGCTTGTTACGGTTGATGGACAGCTCTCAGAAAGGCTCGTTACAGGCGATATAATTAAGGTCTCACAGGCCAAACAGACGGTAAAGTTCGTAGTTTCCCGTGAAAAGAGCTACTTTGATATCCTACGCACTAAGCTTAATTGGGGCGTTCCTAATCGACCGGGGTAAAACAAACCCCTCAGGGGTCGATTTGCGGAGCAAATCGGGGGTGAAAACAATGACTATTCACCCCTAAAATAAGCGTCCCCGATTAGGGGACGTCAAGAAAGGTGAGTCTTTAGGACCGATCGCAAGATCGATTTCTTTTTAAACACCGACAAGTTTATACTAGGGTGAATATTAGCCCCTATCAAGGGGCGAGTTTGCGGAGCAAATCGGGGGTGAAAACAATGACTATTCACCCCTAAAATAAGCGTCCCCGATCAGGGGACGTCAAGAAAGGTGAGTCTTTAGGACCGATCGCAAGATCGATTTCTATTTAAACACCGACAAGTTTATACTAGGGTGAATAGTTGCATGTTATCGGAATTGACTATCACCAACTTTGCTATTATTGAGCGACAATCGCTCTCGTTCCACGCAGGCTTTAATGTAATTAGCGGCGAGACGGGAGCGGGCAAATCGATCCTGCTGCATGCGCTTGAATTTATTCTAGGGGGGAAGGGCTCACCTACGCTAATCCGTAGTGGTGCCGAGCAGCTTGAGGTTCAGGCACTCTTTGACCTTAGCCAGATTCCGGAGATCGTACGCAGTGAGTTGCCCGAGATCGTAGGCGAGCATGATGAGCTGGTGGTATCGCGCACCCTGCCCAGGGATGGTCGGGGAAAGGTGCTCATCAACGGCAGATTGGGCACGGTCTCGTTACTAGAGGAGATCGTTCGCAAGTTAGTTAATATCTGTAGCCAGCATCACCATACAAAGTTGCTCGATGCACGTTATCATCTAGAGCTGCTCGACGGCTTCTGCGAAGTGGGTAGCACGGCAGAGAGAATGAAGGCCGCCTATCGCAGTTGGTTTGAAAAGCGCACTGAGCTTTTAAAGCTGCAAGAGGCGCACTCTAAGGGTGTGGCTAGGCGCGAGGAGCTTGAGTCTATAGTTTCTGAGATCGGAGGGCTCACAAAGCTTAAGGTCGGAAGGCGTCTTGAGCTAGAGGGCGAGATAAAACGGATCGGCAACGCTGAGCGGTTAATTAACGTAGGGCAGCGAACTCTTGAGCTCCTTTCAGGCGAAGAGGGGTTAAGCCTGCGCATGAAGGAGCTCTCAGGAGCTATGCATGAACTGGTGCGGCTTGATCCAGGGGCCTCTAACATCTTGACTGAGTTTGATGCGGCGCGAACGGCACTTGTGCGTAGCGAGCTATCGATCGGTCGCTTTGTGCAGGCCCTTGATCTCGATTCATCGAGCCTTGAGAAGCTGCGCGAGGAGCTCTCAGATCTGGCGCGCATTGAACGCAAGTACCGTGTGGATGATGCGGGGCTTCTGGCGCTTAAGAGGGAGTCAGAGCAGGAGCTCGACGCAATATCGGGTGGCGAGAGGTACCGAGAGATTGAGCGCGAGGTGGCTATGTTGCTTGAGCAGGTGCTTAAGGTAGGGCAGGAGCTGCGCGCATTACGGAGCAAGGGGGCTCTGCTGCTATGTAGCTCGGTTGGGCAGGACTTAGCAGAGCTCAATATGCGGGACGCCTCACTTGATGTGCGTTTCTCTGAGATAGGGCCAACCGCTAGTGGACTCGATAAGGTTGAGCTGCTGATCTCAACCAACAAAGGGGAGCCGCACGCGACCCTCTCCCATATCGCCTCAGGGGGAGAGCTCTCGCGGGTCATGCTCGTTCTTAAGAAGATCCTGCGTGAGCGCTCCGGAGTAAACGTGCTCATCTTCGACGAGGTTGATACCGGCATATCCGGAGGGGTGGCGCGCTCGGTTGGACAGATGCTTAAAGAGATCTCAATTCGTTCGCAGGTCGTCTGTATTACCCACCTGCCGCAGGTGGCCTCCCTCTCTGACCGACACTTCCTGGTAAACAAGGAGGTTGGGGAGCGCGCCGTCACAGTAGTGCGCCAACTTACGGATCTAGAGAAGGTGGACGAGATCGCAAGGATGTTAGCTGGTTACAAGATAACAGAGGCTTCGAGAGCCTCGGCGAGGGAGCTGATCGGATCTAGCTGAAGCTGTCATAACAGGTAGTTATCACCCTCTAAAATTTGACCCAAATTGGTCAATCACGTAGCGTCTGTCCGTTAGCGGCCTGTACTCGGCTATTATATAGTAATCGATGAATAACGCTCAAAAGAGAGACTCATTTAAGATCCTATTAGCACGCTGCCTACGCTACGGTGTGGCGTCGGTAAAGGTACCGGTGCGTCTAGCTTTAATCGGTGGGGTGAGTTTCGGAATCACGGCTGGTGTCGCCACCTTTATGGCGGGCACCTTTATTACCAATCTTATTCAGCAAGCTAACGACGTTTACCTGGTGTACCGATTAACCGGAGAGCGGGACGAGCTTAGCGTAACCAATCAGCGCCTTGAACAGAAGATGGCGACCCTGCAACGGGAGTACGTGCGTAAGGTCGAGTATCAAGAGAGCGTTAAAGCCAAGCTTAAAGATCTACATAAGGTTCTGGAAGATTCAACGGCGCTTAGCCTTCTTAACGGGGCGTCTCCCAATAACCCTCAGCAGGGAGATACAGGGAAGCAGGTAGCTGTGAATAATAAACGGGGCGGTTCTCAGCCTGCAGTCGATGCTGTTGAGAGCTCGCTAAGGGCGCTACTTAATTCCCCGCATCTGAGGAGTAGCAGGAGGGCGACGGCCGCCCGTAAGAAGGAGATCTCATTATCTGTAGATAATGATAGCGCGCGGGCGATGCTCTCTCCGGCGATGCTAGTCGTGCCTAGGAATTCTCGTTCAGAAAGGTCCCCAATCAAGAGAGAGCGGCTGCAGGATGATGAGCAGGCATTGCTTCGTTCTCTCGATTTTTATCTCCTAGCGATGGAGGCCCTGCCGATCGGCTCCCCAGTGGTGGGTCGATTAAGCTCTGGATTTGGATACCGTACCTCACCATTTTCGCATCAATCTTCGTTTCACGAGGGGATAGATATCTCCCTCAGTAGGGGGGGAGCTGTTGTTGCAACCGGTGCCGGAGTTGTTAAAAGCGTTCTGTATCACCGTAACTACGGGTGGGTGATAGATGTTCAGCACACGCAGGATATTGTGACCCGCTACGCCCATCTTACTAAGGCCATGGTTAAGGTTGGGCAGGAGGTTGACCGTGGTCAACGTATAGCACTTTCAGGCTCCTCTGGGCGCTCAACTGGGCCGCACCTGCACTATGAGGTGCTCCATAATGGGCGCCCGAAGAATCCTAAGCCGTTCATAAAGCTCGCAGAGGGATTGAACGGGGTGTTGTAGGCGCTAGGCTTCTTGCAACGCTTTGTGAGTAGCCGAAAGTCGTGGTACCGGATATTATGTTGGTGATATGAAGTCTCACCATCTCGAGAGCGGAAGAGCTCTAACATCCCTGCTTTTTCTTATCCTGATCCTGGCCGTGGCGCTCGGGGGGGTGGCCTTTATCTTCGGCACGGTAGTTCCTATAGGATACGTAGGAGTTAGAAAGGTAGCTTTTGGTCCAGGGCAGGGTTTGGGAACTCAGCCCCTCGACCCCGGCTTTCACTGGACTATTCCAGGCTACTCTACGATCTATCAGGTGCCGCAAAGTATTAAGATCCTCGACTTTGATCGCGATACCCGTGCCAATCAGAATAGCTTCGGCTCGCTAGATATCCCAACGGTTGATGGAACCACGGTCGATATCGATGCTGCGGTGCTCTACCGCTTCTTTTCAAAGGCTGGCAAGACAGCTGGTCTCTCTCATGGTGGGGCTGCTGAGCTAATTAATCAGGTGGGAGCTACCGAGGCGCAGTGGGGCAGATACATTTCGCAGGTTGCAGAGAATGAGCTTAAGCGTGCGTTAAGTGCGTTATCCACCGTTGAGTTCTACGACCCTAAGACACGTGATGCCCGTATGGTTTACACAGAGCAACAGCTACGTGAGCGTCTGGCGCCCCTCGGTGTCCGGATCGACGCCGTATTATTGCGTCGCTACACCTACCGTGCTGAGATCGATCAGGCCATCTTCAAAAAGAACCTCCAGGAGCTAGAGTCAGCATATAATAAGGTAGGGGGCGAATTTGCAGAAGCGCAGCGCGACGTAAATAAGGTTGAAACGAACGGAGTCGTAGCGATTCAGAACCTTGATAAACAGGGAATTAGCGAGGCAGAAAAAATTCGCTCGGAGGGAGATCTCTACCGGCGTGAAAAAATTGCGCAAGGTACGTTGCTAATTGCAAAGGCCAAAGCCACTAACGATCGAATGCGTAACGAGGTGCTCTCAAAGGTCGGGAGTGATGTTTATGTGGCGCTCCAGTTAGCGCAGAGCCTGGCATCGCTTAAGGGGGGTGTTGTGGCCAACGTCGACCCCTATGATTTTGATGGTTGGGTAAAAAAGTTGTCGGGCGCAAACCCTGCTAAACTTGAGAAGGATGGGAATAACGATGCGCAGCCGTAAGATATCCGTATCGATCCTAACATTTATATTAGCAACGCTCAGTGCGTGTGATACCGGCTTGCAGCACATGGGAACAACCGAGTACGGCGTGCGTTTTCGTACCCTGCCGACCTTTCTGGGTGGTGGAGTTGGAGGGCCGGGCAGTATCGCGCTCCCCCTTCAGACGGTGGTGGTGCTGCCCTGGGAGAAGATCTATCGCTTTGACACTGCACCGCAGTACCTAAGTTGGGGGCGCGGTATGGCGAATGGCGGCGGATCTATGCAGCTCGTTCAAGACGAGGATGTGTATACCCGCGCCCGTGACGGCAATGAAGCGGCCCTTAAGTTGACCGTTCGTTACCGTATTAAGCCTGATCCAGAGGCGCTCACAAAGCTTGTACAGGAGGTCGCTACAGATCAGAGCGATGTGCGCCTGCTTGTTATCTCTGTGGTACGCTCAGAGATCCGTACCTGCATGAACCGCCTGAGGACCGTCGAGTTTCGTGACGATAAAAAGCGTAACGAGACCGTTGATGCGGCGCTCAAAGCTGCCGAGCTGCGACTTGGGCCCCTCGGTATCGAAGTTGAGGCTATCAACTTAAAGCAATACCGCTTCGTGCGACTCCTGCCAGATGGCAAGGAGGATACAAGTTATCAGGACCGTCTGCGCGAGATTCAGGAGATGGAGCAGGATATTCAGGGCGAGCGCACCCGTATCGAAACCGTTAGAGCAAAGAAGCAGAAGGAGTTTGCAGAGGCCGAGAGCGCATTTAATGCTCGCATCGCAGAGGCTAAGGGCTACAAGGAGCAGTCAGCCTATCAGGGAGACAGCTACTTTACGGCGCGTAGTAATGAAGCCAAGGCCGTTACGGCTGAGGGTAACGCTGAGGTTGAGGGATTACGACAACAGATCGCGGCGCTCTCGGGCCAGGGGGGCCAGGCCATGTTGCGGCTTGAGGTGGCAAAGCAGCTCGCCAAGGGCAATCCACGTTTTATTGCTCTGGGGCAGGGGCGTTCAGGTGGCGGCGCGGCTGAGCTGGGGCTATCAAAGATCGATTTAAATCAGGTGTTGCAACAGTTGGGGGTCGTTGAAGGGCTTTACGGAGAGCCGCAACGGGCGCAAACTGGGGCGGCTATAGATAAGACTAATGGAGAGCGAGATGACAGGTAGTTCGATTCGAAGAAGAAAGATAGCGCTGATCGGGGCGGGACAGATCGGCGGGACGCTCGCCATGTTGTGCGGGATGCGAAATCTTGGCGACGTTGTTCTCTTTGACGTTGTTGAGGGAATGCCGCAGGGTAAGGCGCTTGATCTCTCGCACCTTGCGCCGGTATTTGGACTGGATTTTAAAATAACTGGAACAAACAATATCGCAGATATCGCCGGTGCAGATGTTTGTGTCGTTACGTCTGGTCTGCCGCGTAAACCAGGAATGAGTCGTGATGATCTGGTGAAGACTAACGCCGAGATCGTGCGCAACGTTGCAAAGGGTATTCGCGAGAACGCTCCAGAGGCTTTTGTTATTGTGGTTACAAACCCACTCGATGCGATGGTCTACCTGATGCAAAAGGAGACCGGATTTGCAGCTAATCGCGTAGTCGGTATGGCTGGAGTTCTCGATACGGCCCGTTACCAGGCATTTCTTGCGGACGAGTTAAACGTTTCCGTCGCGTCGGTATCAGCCTTCGTGCTCGGTGGGCATGGGGATGATATGGTTCCGGTGCGCTCCTTTACTACCTGTAACGGAGTTCCTGTTGGAAATCTGATTAAGGCTGATAGGCTCGATGCTATTGAGAAGCGTGTGCGTGGTGCTGGTGGAGAGGTTGTTGCGCTTCTTAAAAACGGCTCGGCATTTTACTCACCAGCAGCCTCTGCCATTCAAATGGTGGAGTCGTACCTCTTTGATCAACGGCGGGTGTTGGCAGCCGCAGCAAAGTTAAACGGCGAGTACGGTCTAAAGGATCTCTATATAGGTGTGCCGGTAATTATCGGTAGGGGGGGAATTGAAAAGGTGGTCGAGATAGAGCTGGCTGAGGCTGAGCGCACAGCGCTGCATGAATCTGCAGAGCGTGTGAAGGCGCTGCTTGCCATCCTTTAAATTATACACCTTAATTAACCCGGACGGGGTGATAATCGACACTGAGAACCTGCTGGGCGACCGATTTTTAGATAATTAGGAAATAGAGAGTAAAGATATGAATCTCCACGAGTATCAAGCGAAACAGGTTCTGAAGAAATTTGGACTTCCGGTCCTGAATGGATATCTATGCTACACACCGGGTGAGGCGGAGGCAGCTGCCGATCTACTAGGTGGTGGTGTCTGTGTTGTAAAGGCGCAGGTGCACGCCGGTGGTCGTGGTAAGGCCGGTGGGGTTAAGGTTGCTAAGAGCCCCTCGGAGGCCCGCGCTTACGCAGAAAAGATCCTAGGCATGACCCTCGTTACTCCGCAGACCGGAGCAGAGGGCAAGCTTGTGCGTAAGGTCTACGTAGAGGCTGGGTGTAATATCGCAAAGGAGTACTACCTTAGTATCCTAGTGGACCGCGCCAATCGCTGCGTTTCTATTATCGCCTCAACTGAGGGCGGGATGGAGATCGAGGAGGTCGCGCACAATACACCGGAGAAGATCCTAAATGTGCGCATCGATCCTAAGGTTGGATTGCAGAGCTTTCAGGCAGCAACGCTCGCTATCGCTCTCGGTATTCCAGTTGAGGGGCGCAAGTCGTTCTGTGAGGTGGTAAAGGGGCTCTACAGATCCTTTGTAGGGAGCGATCTTGGGTTGCTAGAGGTTAATCCATTGGTGCTAACAAAGGATAATACATTCGTTGTGCTCGATGCGAAGGTTGCACTTGAGGATAACGCCGCCTTTAGGCAGCCAGAGATCCACGCCATGCTTGATTACGATGAGCAGGACCCACGCGATCTCCGCGCACAGAAATTTGGGCTTAACTACGTAGGGCTAGATGGAAATATCGGCTGCCTTGTAAACGGCGCCGGACTTGCTATGGCAACCATGGATATCATTAAGTCGTTCGGTGGCGAGCCGGCTAACTTTTTGGATGTAGGGGGCGGAGCAACGAAAGAGAACGTAACCGAGGCGTTCCGTATTCTACTCTCTGATCCGAAGGTGAAGGGCATTCTCGTTAATATCTTTGGTGGAATCATGAAGTGCGACGTGATCGCCACGGGCGTTATCGAAGCAGCCAAGGAGGTTGGGCTTAAGGTGCCACTAGTCGTACGGCTGCAGGGAACCAACGTTGATCTTGGTCGCAAGATGTTGGCTGAATCCGGTCTGGCGATTACGCCAGCAGATACGATGGATGATGCCGCCAAAAAGATCGTGGCTTTAGCGAAGTAAGTTAAGGAATATAGCATGAGCGTTTTAGTAGATAAGAACACACGCGTTGTAACGCAGGGCATTACTGGAAAGACCGGCGCTTTTCACACCAGGGCGTGCCGCGAGTACGGCACACAGATGGTAGCAGGAGTAACACCTGGCAAGGGTGGACAGGACTTTGAGGGGATTCCCCTCTTTGATACCGTACAACAGGCCAAGCGCGAGACGGGGGCTAACGTTTCGATCATATACGTTCCGCCACCTTTTGCGGCGGACGCCATTATGGAGGCGGTTGATGCGGACCTTGATCTGGTGATCTGTATCACCGAGGGTATTCCGGTGCTCGACATGCTTAAGGTAGCAACTTATATGCAGGGTCGTCGGAGCCGTCTGATCGGACCAAACTGTCCCGGTATTATCACACCCGGCCAAGCTAAGATCGGTATTATGCCGGGCTTTATCCATAAGCCGGGACGTATCGGTGTTGTATCACGCAGCGGAACCCTGACCTATGAGGCCGTTTACCAGCTCTCAAACCTCGGCATGGGTCAATCGACCTGTATCGGTATCGGTGGAGATCCCCTTAACGGCACTAGCTTTATCGACTGTCTAACCCTCTTTAATAACGATCCAGATACGGACGCCGTTGTTATGATCGGAGAGATCGGAGGTAGCGCTGAGGTAGAGGCCGCGCAGTGGGTCAAGCAGAACATGAAGAAGCCGGTGGTGTCGTTTATCGCTGGGGCCACAGCACCTCCAGGACGCCGTATGGGACATGCTGGAGCGATCATTAGTGGTGGTGACGATACGGCGGAGGCGAAGTTTAAAGCGCTAGAGGCTGCGGGGATTCACACCGTACGCTCACCACATGAGATCGGAGCGAAGATGCATGAGGTGATCGGTCGGTAGAAGATTAGCGTAAAAGATTAAAGAGAAGGTTGCGATAAAAGCATGGGAGCAACTATTAAAAGCGCGATTATTCCGGGGTATATGCCCGGCTTTGGCAACGATTTTGAAACGGAGGCGTTGCCTGGGGCGCTACCGTACGGGCAGAACTCCCCACAAAAGTGCGCCTACGGTCTCTATGCAGAGCAGCTCTCAGGATCGCCTTTTACGGCACCACGTGGAGCTAATGAGCGTTCGTGGTTGTACCGGATTCAGCCATCGGTAACTCATACCGGTGCTTTCTCTAGGGTTGACTTGCCTTTCTGGAGGAGTGCCCCGTGTCTCGATGATCATACCCTGGCACTTGGCCAACTGCGCTGGAGTCCCCCTCTAGCGCCGACTGAGAAAACAACCTTTATCTCCGGCATTCGCACGATGACTACGGCGGGGGATGTTAATACTCAGACCGGCATGGCGGCGAGCCTCTTCTTTGTTAACGCATCGATGCAGGATCAGTACTTTTACAACGCAGATGGTGAGCTTCTAATAGTGCCACAGGAGGGCTCGCTCTGCTTCTTTACAGAGCTTGGCAAGATCGATATCTCGCCTGGAGAGATCTGCATTATTCCGCGTGGGATGAAGTTTAGAGTTGAATTGTCCAGCACTTCTGCGCGCGGATATATGTGCGAGAACTACGGGGGAAAGTTTACCCTGCCTAATCGGGGGCCAATCGGGGCGAACTGTTTGGCGAATCCGCGTGACTTTAAAACCCCCGTTGCTGCTTTTGAGGATAAACTTACTGCAAGTACGGTTACTGTTAAATGGTGCGGAAAGTTCTTTGAAACAAAGATCGATCACTCGCCACTTGATGTCGTGGCGTGGCACGGTAATTACGCGCCGTATAAGTATGACCTAAGAACATTCGCGCCGGTTGGGGCGACACTATTTGATCATCCGGATCCATCGATCTATTCCGTACTGACAGCGCCGTCGGGGGAGGAGGGTAGCGCAAACATTGATTTCGTTATCTTCCCTGAACGGTGGGAGGTGGCGGAGCATACTTTTAGGCCACCCTGGTACCATATGAACATTATGTCTGAGTTTATGGGGCTTATTTACGGGGTGTATGAGGCCAAGCCGGACGGCTTTTTGCCGGGTGGTGTAAGCCTGCACAACTGTATGTTGCCGCATGGCCCGGACGCCGTGGCCTTTGATAAGGCGAGTAACAAGCCGTTGGAGGCTAGAAAGCTCTCGAATACGATGGCGTTTATGTTTGAGACCCGCTATCCGCAACATCTGACGAAATATGCTGCACAACTTGACGTGTTGCAGTCGGACTACCGCAAGTGCTGGCAGGGGTTGCCACGGATATTTAACGGGCAGCCGTAGGCCTGCTAGTAGAGCGCCGAAGGGAAGAAAAATTCGCTAGGCGAGTCTAGGCAGGAATGGCTTTGGGCTTGGGGTGTTGATCGTATCAGGGTAGAGCTCATCTAAGCGCTTAAGGATGCGCTGTTGGGCCGCCTGCACATCTGATGAGCGCATCGGCGGGAGGTTTTCAAAATCGTCTTCGATCAGGCGCTGACGGGACTCCGACATATTATGCAGGATCTTTGCGCGTACCGGTTGGGGGGCGCTCTTAAGTGAGATAACGACGTCACGGTGCGCTACTTCACGCAATAATTTCTGAACGGTGTGGTCATTAAGTTCAGTTATCTGTTCAAAGTTAAACAGGTTCTCTTGAATCTTGGCGGCGGAGGAGGGGCTAGTGATCTTAATAGATTCAAGCAGCTGCTCACGATCCTCGCTAGGCAAGCAGCTCAGGATCTGGGCGGCAACACGTGCTCCATCGATTGTCTCTTCCTTTGACATAGAGATTAAGATGCAACTAAATATGGGATGGGTGTTAAAAATTGCAACAGAGCAGCTCATATAGAGCGCCTTTACAGAGCAAAAAAATGAGTTGGATAGAGTGCTTAGATGATATAGCAGAGGTCTGTAGGGACTTGCATTTTTCACCCCTGTCAGGCAAGCTCGCCGTTCCAAAATAACCCTTTTGCCCACGTAGCTCAGCTGGTTAGAGCGCAGAACTCATAATTCTGAGGTCCCTTGTTCGAATCAAGGCGTGGGCAGTTTCTTGGCTACACCAGCTTGCCTGCGGCAAGATTAGCGTGACGCTGGAGGGGACTTTCCCCCTCGGCTCCAGCCGAGCGAAGCGATGCGGCATGATTCCATAGTCGAAAATTCAGCCTGTTTTTACCCAGCTACGTTAGTTTTTTAAGCCTTATTTAGAGGCAACAGTGCTTAAACATGCTATACTGCGCCGCTCTAAATATCTCATGAGTAGTTTTATAGGTCACATCTCCCGATGAGTATTTCATCCAAAGAGCAGGATAGTATCGTAAGCGAGGAGGGGGTTTTTCGTGGGGTCCACGATTCTCTCTCTGCGCAGATCTTGCGCGCGCAGGATCGTCTGTACCTGGAAAATAAAAGGGCACGTGCTCTGACATCAGAGATCATGGAGACCCGGCGTCTTGAGGATAAGGCGCTGCTAGCCTCCGATGAAGCTGTTTCGCACGGACTTAAAGACGCAAAACGGGAAGAGGTGGAGACCCTTAATAAGCAGGTTGATAATCCCTATTTTGCGCGGATCGAACTAGAGGAGGAGCAGCAATCGGGTTCAAAGATTCGTATCGAATACAAGCTCGGATTCTCTGCCAATACTGATTGCCGCATTATCGATTGGAGGCGCGCTCCAATTTCTAAATTATACTACGAATACAAAGAGGGTGAGGAGTACTGCGAAGAGATCCTGGGGCGCGAGCGTAATGGGAACGTCCTGCTACGTAATCGGGTTGAGGTAAAGAATGGGGAGCTGCGCTCAGTTGAGAATCGCTACGGCACCTTCCGTTGGAACTCTAGCAAAGCCTGCTGGGAGTCGAGCTCAGGTTCCAGCCGGGAAGGACGAACAGGGGATGGACAGCTACCAGAGATATTATCACTCATTACAGCAGAGCAGTTCCGCTCGATAACGGTGGATGCAGATACAGCGATACTAATTCAGGGCATCGCCGGATCTGGAAAAACCACCGTCGCTATTCATAGACTCGCATGGCTTTTACACCACGACAATTCGCCCCTCAAGCCAGAGGAGGCCTGCGTGATAGTGCTAAGCCCCGCTCTGCGTGCCTATGTTGAAAGCTCACTGCCCTCTGCCGGTATTAAAGCTGTCGCGGTGCGAACGTATCACGAGTGGGCCAGACGCACCTTTCGGTCGCTTGAGCCTGGTAGAGAGTTTCCGTTCGGGCGCGCGCTGGAGCAGTCGCCCTTAGAGATTGCACGAGTTAAGCGCTCAATTGCGCTGCTCAAGGCTATCGACGCTTCGGTTACAAGAGAGGTTCTCGGCGCAGCGCCGATTCGTTTTGCAGATTTACGGAGTAAGCTCCTTGCTATCTTATCTGACTCTGAGATGGTCTGCTCATTCGACACGACAAGACTTCTGCGTCCTGAAATGGTGACGAATACATATCAGAACACCGTGAATAATTTCAACGATGAGGTCTTGGATTGGAACGATGATGCTTTGCTCTTAAGGATATTTCAGCGGCTGCGCGGAGCAGTCATTACTGAGCAAGCTACCCTTGGTAGCTACGGGCATATAGTAGTGGATGAGGTACAGGATCTATCAGCGGTTGAACTAGCTACCTTGATAGGTTCGGTAAAGCATCACAAGGATGTCACCTTAGTGGGTGATGTTTCGCAGAATCTGGATCGTACCGGGGCCTTTCCTGGCTGGGACGAGCTGCGCAGATACTGGAACTTCGATAGTGAGAGCTCGCGCTATATCTCGCTGGAGGTTAGCCACCGCTCAACCCTGCCTATTATGCGACTAGCCGACCACCTGCAACGGCGTGAGGTGGTCAAGTCTGGGCGAGCAGGACGCACCCCGATCTGGTTTAAATGCCAAGATGAGGCGCAGGGGATCGGGTGTGTTCTAAAGTGGTTGACCAAAGCAGGGGAGCTATATCCGAATCGAATAGTTTGCGTTATCTGCGCTACTCCTCAGGATGCAAAGTTCGCATATCAGATGTTACGACCAACCTTTGGGGCAGGTGTAAGGCTAGGAGACGCATACTCGTTTTCCTTTGAGGAGGGGATCTTGGTAACAGATGTACGGCAGGTAAAGGGGCTTGAGTTTTTCTCCGTCTTGCTCTGGAATCCCTCTTCGCAAGCTTATCCTGCTAGCGAGCTGGGACAGAATCTGTTGTATGTGGCAGTAACCCGAGCAGAGGATAATCTCTGTATCGTGTCATGGAATCGTGCGGCGAAGGCGCTTCCGGTATTCGGAGCATCTAAGCTTGTTCGCTCGGTGGACATGACTGAGGTCAAAGAGGATTCAAGGGCTGTTCAGAACGATGATCCAGTGCTTCCAGGGCCCTCTTGGGCGAAGGGGCGTTGATGCTCCTGTATTAAACGTAAGAGTCCTTGATACCCAAAACCCCCAGTAATACTGGCTAAATGAGCCATTAACAGAGTACTACTGAAAGCAGTGCTCTTAATTTAATGGACTACAAAGTCACCTGGAATAAGGGAGTCGATAAAGCATTAGCTAAGGTCCCCTAATTTATTCGCGATAGATTTATTGCCTGGGCAATGGTTGTTGAACGGGTGGGCTTGGTTGAGGTACGAAAGCTTTCACGGTACCATGACGAACCTCTTAAGGGGACTCGCAAAGGGCAGATGTCCATCAGACTTAATCGCGCTTATCGTGCCATCTATATTGTGCATAAGGATGGCAAAATTCAGAGCCGTTGACTTTCCAAGGTGCCACCCTTACTTCCCAAGCCGTTGATTTTATAGGGCCTCTAGCGCTGCTCTGGAGTTGGATGGCGGCAGCCGTGACGGAGTAACGCGTCAGGCAGCTCTAATAGGCAACCAATCTGGGCGTAGATCCGAATAGCCTAGAGAAAAAATAGCTATTTTGGAGTGATATGAAGGAATCAAGCAAATTATTTCAGTTAATTACAGGTGCCGTAGTTGTATTTTGCTCTGTTGGTTTAGCTCGGGCCGATGAGTGGGTATATCGTGATCTCATTCTTGCGGAGAGTTCTGGAGATGTTATGGCCCGTAATTTAAAAGTTCCGGGTCTTGGATGGTTGGGACATCTCGGTATGTACGATGCCAAGACAAATACAGTATTGGAATTACTAAAGGCAGCTACCCCCATAGTGACAATGCAGAACAGTGCAGTAGATTTTATGCGAGCTAGTGGCATTGATGGCTATTGGGGAGCGAAATATGCGCGACAGTATGGAGTGCAGGAGGTTATCATCGAAGGGTGGGGGCAAAGAAT
>JAPLFS010000091.1 GCA_026390555.1 Pseudomonadota bacterium | reverse complement strand
TGCTATTCACATGAGAAAAAACATCCTTAACAACTTCCTCGTGAACATATTAAAGGTCAGCCCACAGCAGGCCGAGATCGACGCCTGCAAGACCGAGCACCTGATTAGTGCGGAGACCGCAAAGAAGTTGCAGGAGTTTACTGAGCAGTTCCAGGATGCCGCAAATAAACCTGCGTAATCGCCCAGACCACGTAGCCATATCGCCGTTGCCCTTTTTATCGCGTGGCAGTACAAAAGACCGCTATGAAAGCAAAACTCAAAGAAGCACTTAAGCCCGCCATGAAAGCCAAGGATCGCGTGCGTCTCGATACGATCCGCGGCATCCTAAGCGAGATTCAGTACGAAGAGATGCAGCGGTCGGTAACCGATCTGACAGAGAGCGATTGCACCCTTATACTTCATCGCGAGTTGAAGAAGCGCCAGGAGTCCCTCCAGTTTGCGGAGCAGGCGAACCGAGAGGACTCTAAAACAACGCTACTCTTAGAGATCTCAATTATCGAGAGCTTTCTTCCTGTACAGCTAAACGCTCAAGAGCTGGAGCGAATAATCCTTGAGGTAAAGAGCTCTACCCCCGATGCCGCTCTCAACACCGTCATGAAACATCTCAAAGAGAACTACGCCGGTCAGTACGACGGAAAGAGCGCCAGCGAGATAGCAAAGATGGTGCTCGGTGGGTCGTGATCTCAACTCGTACCGACCCCTCTAAAAGCGACCTGCCACGCAAGCGCATCCTTATCGTTGGAGCCTCGGGGTTTATCGGCTCTGCGCTATCAAGCTTCCTCTCCTCTGCTGGCCACTCCGTAACGAAGCTTGTGCGACGCCCAGCTACTTTAGAGAACGAGCGCTCATGGGATCCAGATACCGGCCAACTCTCCCCAACCGTTTTTGATAAGATTGATATAGTTATTAACCTTGCGGGTGAGAATATCGCCGAGGGCCGTTGGAATGCCGAAAAAAAGCGGCGCTTATACGATAGTCGTATTAATTCAGCAGCACTTCTCTCACATACCATCACCTCTCTATCACACAAACCTTCCCTCTTTATTATGGCCTCTTCCTGCGGCTACTACGGCGATACCGGTGCTTGCGGCGGAACAAGCGGCGTTGATGAATCAGCCCCCGCTGGTAGCAGCTTTCTAGCGCAACTAAGCGTTGACTGGGAGAATGCGACACAGCCTATCAGAGCTACTGGCTCGCGCCTGGTTAACCTTCGTATCGGCATGGTGCTTAATGCGCGTGGGGGCGCTCTGGAAAAGATGCTACCTGCTTTTCGCCTGGGCCTGGGCGCTTGGTTGGGTAACGGTGCTCAATATATTAGTTGGATAGCGCTCGAGGATCTGCTCAGAATAGTAGAGCATATCATCTATACCGATTCGATCTGTGGGGCCGTAAATGTAGTGGCACCCGACCCCATAACTAATAGAGATTTCACGCAAGCTCTCGGCAGAGCTCTACACAGGCCAACTATCCTAGCTATGCCTAGCCCTGTATTAAGGGTGCTCTTCGGTGAGATAGCAGATGCCGTGCTTCTAGCCAGCGTTCAGGCATATCCTAAAAAATTGACTGAGAGCGGATATCAATTTCTCCTTCCTAAGATAGACGCAGCGCTCGCCTTTGAAATCCAGTAACTGTTCACTATCGATCTGCTCTGCAACTCGACCCCAGAGGCTTTGGTTCTGACCGAGACAGAGTAGCTTTATCCATC
>JAPLFS010000090.1 GCA_026390555.1 Pseudomonadota bacterium | reverse complement strand
TTAATACCTCAGAGATAAAGATCTCAGTTCTTGTGGCCAGAAAGTTTTGCGAGGCGGCTGTGCGGGTGCTTAATGAGGAATTTATACCGGGGTAAATAGTTACGATTCAAGAGAGTGCAGTATTTCGGCGAGTGTTGTGAGGATTGGTTGTTTAGCGTGTTTGCGGCTGATTCCAAGCTCGTGGGTTGTTTGCGCTGATTTGATTGCAATATGAATAAGATTTACTAAAAGCTGACGACTCTCATCTTGCCAGTTAGCGAGATGGGCGAGCTCTGCAAATTGTTCTACACACAATTGTTGCTGTTCAGTAGGCAGAGTCCCTAGTAACATTTCAGATAGGTTGCAAACGCTGCTGTACCTACGTGACAACATCAATGTTTCAAGGACTTTTTCTGCGTATGTCAATTCATTAACCATGGTGACAAGAGTGCCATATCCATTATCGTTGTATGTGTTGTGATACTCCGTAGCATAGAGATCTAGGGAGTGCATCTTTTCCCGGAGCATCCAGAATTTAGACTGGAACTCGGCAATGGCAAGCTGTGCCGCTGAACGCTTATTGCCATGCAGTAAGTTGGAGATATACGCAAAGCAGGAGAGCATAAAGCGCCTGAAAACGATCGCTATTCCAGCCGCCATTAAGGCGCCAGTAAATATTAGACTAAGTGTGGTTAGATCAGAATAACTAGAGAGCTCGTTGTACATAGAAGTGCGTCCCTTAGAGTTCGTGCATATCCTCACGGTTGATAGACGGTTGAAGCGTTAAATATCTTTAGCTTTTAGTGCTAATTAGAGGTAACTGGTCACCGTAGTTTAATGTCAAGATTCAAGCTACTCAGATTACGGCGAAGTTTCATAGGTAATTTGATTGGTCGTCCCCTGATCGGGGACGGTAGATTTTGTGACCAGTTAATGTTTTCACCCCCACAGCATTGCTGCGCCAGCAACTTGCGCTGCAGGACGGGTTCCGCAAATCGGCCCCTTAGGGGCTATTGAGTGTCATTACTGTATGCGAATATTTCTGCAATATGCTGACTAGTTAGGATTAGAGAACTATTTGATATTTAGAGATTTCAGAGGGTTACGTGAGCAGCTTTTTCTGGATTAGCTCTTCAAAGATCTCAAACATTCTAGAAACGGTACTCTCTATATTAAATACCTCGACTATACGGGCTCTACCGGCGGCCCCAAGGCGCCTAAGTTCATTGGAATCGTTTGCGAGGTATCGTATAGCAGCGGCGAGCTCATTCGCGTTAGAGGGCTCGACCATTAAGCCTGCTGCTCCGTTATCAACCAGCTCCGGCATTCCACCGACCGCCGTTACTATCGCCGGCACACCTTGAGCCATGGCCTCGATAACCGATTTTGGAAAGCCCTCGCGGCTCTTTGAGGCCATTACCACCACATCGCACAGAGTAGCGAGTCTGGTAGCATCGCTTCTAAAGCCGGTTAGAGAGAGCCTACTTTTGTCTGGGAAGCTTTCTAGCAGCTGCTCTACCTGCTGGTCTTTTACTGGCCCAATTAGCAGTAGGTGCAATTTTGGTAGCTCGGTTAGGAGTGTCGCACAGGCTTGAATAAGGATATCGACCCCCTTGACCGCGCGCATAACGGCGGTGCAGCCAACTACAAAGGCATCGTTCGGAACTCCGAGCTCCGAGTGATAGGTACCCGTTATTTTGAACACCTAGTCTAAATATAGTAGGGTCAAAATATGGGCAGAAACAGTCGGAAACGAGAGATCGGAGCAGAGGTAGTTGCCAAGGTTCAGAGCGGACGAACTGCCCGCGAGGTGGCGGAAG
>JAPLFS010000089.1 GCA_026390555.1 Pseudomonadota bacterium | reverse complement strand
TAATGTGCTAGCCAGAACCACCAGGATAGGCACCGCTATCCAGAGCTTCTTAGCGAGGCACTGGCTCTTGTAGGCTAACGCTGCGAAGGCTCCCAGCAACAACCAGATGATGAGCTTTCCACCGATCCAGCTTGGAACTCCGGAGATGCCCAGCTTGGCGAGCATTCCGAAGCCAGCCACGAGTAGGAGGAATAGCCCAACACCGTGCGTAATCATGGCTCCCTTACGGAAGGTGTTTGAGCCCTTAGAACCGCCGTTGATAGAGTGTAGGATAATTCCACCAAGGGACATAAGCACCATACTAAGCCCTAGGAGGTGGATGATTTTGTAGACTTCGTAGCTCATATTTAATGCTCTCTAAAAAAAGTGCAGGCGCACCGTAGCTGTGATTTATGAATTGTGATCTATAACTGTGATCTTATGCCTGAAATGCCGTCTCAGGTCCAGCTAGGATCGTACACCACCCCTTGAGGCCGGCACCGTTCCGCGATACCTTAGATTAGGGCAAAAGCACTGCGCGCAAAATAGAACGGAATTAACCCATATGAACCCAAGCGATATTCTTCCGAAACTCGTCTCATTATCTAAACGACGTGGCTTTATCTTTCAAAGTAGTGAGATCTACGGCGGACTAAAGAGCGCCTACGATTACGGCCCGCTCGGAGTGGAGCTTAAGCGCAACATCGCAACCGAGTGGTGGAAGAGCATGGTGCATGAGCGCGAGGACGTTGTCGGCATAGACGCCTCGATTATGATGCATCCCCAGGTATGGAAGGCGAGTGGGCATCTAGCAGGTTTTTCGGATCCGCTCGTTGATTGCCTTAACTGTAAGGAGCGCTTTCGCGCCGATAAGGCCCCGCAGGTTGCCCCTGGCACCGAGACGGTCTGGGTTAAGGGTGGCAAGTCAAGCGGTGAGAAGGCTAAGGGCGTTGTCGGAGAGTGCGGCTATATCTGCCCGCAATGTGCAAGCTCTGAGCTCTCAGCGGAGCGCCAATTTAATATGATGTTTCGCACCTCTATTGGCCCCGTGGATCCGCTCGATAGTTTTCTTAACGAGATTCAGGGTAAAGAGATCTCACGCGCTGAGCTTAGAGAGAAGTTGGAGGAGGCTGTTCGCTCAAGTGCTATCTACCTCCGTCCTGAAACGGCGCAGGCTATGTTCGTTCAGTTTATGAACGTTCAGCAAACGATGTCGATGAAGGTTCCATTTGGTATCGCTCAACAGGGCAAATCGTTCCGTAACGAGATTACCACCGAGAAGTTCATCTTCAGAACGTGCGAGTTTGAGCAGATGGAGATGGAGTACTTCTGCGAGCCTGGAACTCAAAAGGAGTGGCACAAGTATTGGGTCAACACCCGCATGGATTGGTGGAAGAGCTTTGCAAACGATGCTTCCGCATTCCGCGAGCGTTGGCACGAAGAGAAAGAGCTTGCGCACTACGCTGACGCCTGTGTTGATATCGACTACCGTTATCCGTGGGGCTGGGATGAGCTTGAGGGCGTTGCATCACGTACAGACTACGACCTGACGCAGCATGCTAAGGAGTCCGGAGTTAAGCTAAGCTACTTTGATCAACACAAGATCGATCCAGCTACCGGTAAGGCTGGAGTGCGTTATACGCCGTACGTAATTGAGCCTGCGGCTGGGCTAACTCGTGCCTGCCTGGCCTATCTGTGTGATGCCTACTCGGAGGAGGAGGGCACCGACGCAGAGGGTGGGAACAAAACTAGGGTGCTGCTAAAGCTCCATCCAAAGTTCGCTCCGTATAAAGTAGCGCTGCTACCACTCCTTAAGAAGGAGGGTATGCCGGAGGTTGCTCGCAAGATCGTAGCCGATTTTTACAAGGCCGGGATTAACGCCAGCTTTGATGAGCAGCAGTCGATCGGAAAGCGCTACTCACGTCACGATGAGATCGGAACTCCTTACTGTTTGACGGTCGATCATCAAACCTTAACTGATCAAACCGTAACGATCCGCGACCGCGATACGACCAGGCAGGAGCGCATCAGTGTTGACAGGGCGCTTGAGGTAGTGAAGCAACGTATCAATGGGCTGTAGCCTGTGGGAGCTCCTATGAACGGCTCATCGCAACGAGGCGGCGTAATCTTCACCCTCTTCCTACTACTGATCGTTGTTGGGATCGTAGGCGCTGGTGTTGTGGCGTTTATGCGCATTAGCCACACCGATCCCTTTAACCCCTCCTTTCTTGAACACGCTCCTCCTGAGATCTCATGGCAGGCGGTTCCGCTTGGCCTTGGGGCTGATGCTATCGCCCTAAATCTTACCGTAAAAGATAGCGGCGCGGGGCTCGATGAGGTGATCGTACGGATCTCGCAAAACAATCAACCCAAGGAGTTACTGCGCAAGCAATATACGGAGGGTGCAGTACGGAACGAAATTTTACAGCTCTCTCTGAACGGAAAGGAGCTAGGGCTACGCGAAGGTAACGCCGAGCTGCAGGTGTTGGCCTTCGATCGCACCTTTTGGAGTAACGGTGCAAAGCTGTCGAAGAGCTTACCGGTTAATTTTACCAAGCCCCATATCTCCGTTGTAACGCCACAACAGAACGCAGTGCTGGGTGGTTCAGAATTAGTATTTTATAAGGTACTAGGAAAGACACCGAGCGTTCAGGGGGTTCTTTCTAAGGGGGGGCTTTATCCCGGGTTTCCGGCCAAGTATTGGGACGACACCCTTAAGAGCTACGAGAACCTCTACCTTGCCCTCTTTCCGATCCCGGCTAGTTTTAAGGAGGCGCGCGATGCGATGCAGCTTATCGCACGAGATGATATCGGAAACTCCACCTCTGTGCCCTTTAACTACCGGATACGGCAACGACGGTGGTCATCCTTTCGGGTGGTGCTAAACGAGTTGAGCGCAGGCAAGCTAACCGAGCGCTTAATGGCGTATGCACACGGGGCAAAGATAACGTTAAAAACTAGTGGCGATCGGATCTCCGATCTTAGCATGTTGCTACGTGCACTGGCTCGTAACGACGATGTACTATTAAGCGAGCCGCTCAGTCATACAGAGGGCCTTAAGTTCTGGCGCGGGGCTTTTCTGAAACCGGTAGAGAGCACCCCCAGTAACTCTGAGGGGGATACTCGCTCTATTATGCTTGGAGATCAGGAGATCCTAAAAACGACTGCTGCGGGAGCTCGGTTCTCTGTATCAAAACGTACTAGCGTTG
>JAPLFS010000088.1 GCA_026390555.1 Pseudomonadota bacterium | reverse complement strand
TGCGTGGAGCTTTGCAGAGGATCCTCGACCAGAAGCCGTTCTATATGCCGTGGGAGGTTGAGGTTCGAAATACAGAGGAGCTACTAGCAGCACTTGATTTTAAGCCAAGTATCATCATGCTCGATAACTTTTCTGATGATGACATACGCGCTGCGATGGCGTTGTTGGCGAAATCGCCGTATCGACCCCTGATTGAGGTTTCAGGCGCCGTAACCAAAAAACGCTTGTCAGCACTTAGGGAGCTGGGCGTTGATGCGGTGTCGGCTGGGTTCCTAACTACACATGCACCGAACGTAGATATCTCGATGCGGATGGTAAATCCTAGCTAGCATGACTACAAGCTATAGCCTTATTACCTTAGCTGGCTACGCCTCTGTTCGAATCTACGATGAGGTTTCTTCGACCATGGATGTGGCGCGTGCCGCGCTGCAGGAGACTGGAGCGCCATCAGGGCAGCACTCTATAGTTATTGCAGAGAGACAGAGCTCCGGCAGGGGACGCCAGGGGAGGAGTTGGGGCTCATCCAAGGGAGCCTTTATGGGTACCTATGTTTTTTCAACTGAGGCCCCTGTTTCGCAGCTCTCGGGATATTCGCTCGTTGTTGGTGTGGCGATCGCGCGGGTTGTTGCTTCATTCGGAGTAACTATTCAGCTAAAATGGCCTAACGATCTCGTTGTTGTTGAGAATAATGAGCTTAAAAAGCTAGGGGGGATATTAATAGAGGTGCAGGACTTGGGAGCCTCGCGTGCTATTCTGGTTGGGGTTGGTCTTAACCTGACCGAGCACCCCCTAGATGTCGCTCATTCAGCATCGCTACAGAGCGTCTCTGGGCGAAGTATATCTAGAGCTGAGATGCTGCCAAGCATGAGTGCAGAGCTACTGGCGTGTCACGCAGCTTTTATAGGGCAGGGTGGGTTTGAGGGTTTTCGAGCGGAGTGGGAATCACTGAGCTGTTTTGAAAACAATTGCACTACACTTACGATAGATCAGGGGGAGCGCTGCCTTACTGGAATATATCTGGGGGTAGATTCAAACGGAGCGTTGCGGCTAGGGTCTAGCGACGGGGAGCAGCTAGTGCACTCCGGCCACGTTACGCAGCTCTCTGAGTTAAGATCGCAAACCCCTCATGGGTCGATTTGCGGAGCAAATCGGGGGTGACAATTATTGGTTCCTCCCCGATAAGTATGGGTACATTAGATGGAAAACCCCTGCGCGGGAACGTGAACCGCTTCCCGTTACCTGCTCCCGCTCCGATAGCGGAAACTTATTTCGAGCGGCAAGTTTATACTGGGGTGAATAGTTACTCAACCTCTCTAAATACACCATGCAGCGCAGCGGGAAGCTCCCCGACCGTAGTTGCGATAAAGGTCCCCCCGATCTCTTGTGTAAGTTGCGCTATGTCTGAGGGGGTATTAGAGGGTGTTTCGCTTGAGTTATTAACTCCGATTACGTAGAGCGCTACACCCTTACGGCTCATGCCGGAGAGAGCCCGCCCCTTTAGAGCTGCGGTTGTAGAGCTAGAGGCCGAATCCGGTCCGTTGGTTAGCACGATAATAGCTCCTCTATTCTGCTCCGGAGAGGCCTCTGCGTAGAGATCTATCGCCATAATTAGGGCATCCTTAATAGCGCTTGCACCGGAGCCTCTAATCTCTAAGATCGCATCCTTAAAGGCTCCTAGATCGGCCGTGGGTGCACTAAGCAGCTCCGGCCTGGTAGATGATGAAACGAGAGCGAAGGTATCTCTACGCGCACCATCCGCTAGAATAAATTGAGAGAGCTCCCGTTTGATCGTCTCAGAGAGAGCTCGGGTAAGCCTTGAGGAGCTGTCGACTACGAAGGTAACGGTAGATGGTTTTTTAATTGAATGCCAGGGAGCCAGTAGACGCTCTACGGCCTGGACCGCAGGTTGCGCCCCTTCGTTATTAAGAGCTAGAGGCTCATCAAACCCCAACTGCTTAAAGGGAGCGAGTCGCTCGGAGTTTGTAAGGAAGGTGATAATTAGCTGCTGCGCCTCGCGTGCTGCTGTCGATGTTGTCTTACTCTGTAAGGCACAGAGCTGATAATTCAACCTTAGTTCGGGGAGTACGGCCGGCAGGAACTGTAATGAAGTATTGGGCGCGACTAGGTTGTGGGCTTTCACCTGTTGGCGTGTTGTAATTGCAACTAACGGCCGCCCTTCTTGGCGTAGCGCCATCCATTCGAGCATGGCACGATCGGAGGCAAAGTAACGTGAGATGCGGCGCTGCGAAGGGCGCAACGCCTGCTCAGATTCAGTGCTGGAGGTAGGAAGGAGGCTCTCTACCTTTGATTTGAGCACCGTGGCTCCAGACATAATAAGGGTCGAGACCCCAGAGACTGAAGAGCTTGGTAGTCCGGCCAGAATCATCGGTGTTCGCGCAAGATCGCGTTCGGTCGAATCTAAAATAAACTGCCCGTAAAGAGCGCTGCCGCCGTCTTGCTCAACAGCGAAGGTGTTAGAGCTGATAAAGGCTACACCCATGACGGTTGAGGCGATAGCGCGGCACCCATCTATACTATATTTTTCTTGAGAGTGTTTTTCCTCTAGCTGCTTTTCTTGACTAAGGCGTGAGCGTGCAAACTCAAGCAGTGCTGAGTTTGAGGAGAGCCATACCGCTGTCTTATGATTTAGAGCGGAGTCGGAAACTACCTGTGTAGCCGCTACGCCATCAGCCGTTACTGCGGTAAGGCGCACTACCGTCCCGATGCCAGTTAATAGACGGGCAGCGTTAAGGGCTTCAATAGATGGGCGCACAATCTCTAGCGTCTCTGATGGAAGTATTAACCGGACCTCCTCTATTGGCACGGGGCTAGTGTTATCTGAGGACTCTCTGGAGCATGCGCTAAGGAGGCACAACGCGATTGCTATAACTTTAAGATCGGTGCGGCGTGTATCCCTTGTCATACTTAAGTCTTACTTGCGCGTTGCCTTTCTCCCCGCGGCCCTATCTTCCGAGATCTGTTTGAGTCGTACCTGTAGACGCCGCCACTGTCCGGCCTTTATGGCAGGGTTACCCATATAATCACCCGGCTCGTTAATCGAATGGGTAACGCCGCACCAGCCAGCTACGCGAGTACCTGGAGCGATATATAAATGATCCGCCACACCGCTCGCCCCACCAATAATGACCCCCGCCCCTATAACGGTGCTGCCGCCGATAGCTACGTGAGCACATATTAGGCAGTTCTCTCCGACTGTCACGTTGTGCCCGATCTGAACTAGGTTGTCGATCTTAGTTCCTGCGCCGATCGTAGTTGCGCCAATACTGCCACGATCGATACATGTATTTGCGCCGATCTCCACTCTGTCGCCAATCTCAACATGCCCAACCTGCGGAACTTTGCGAATGCCATAACGTGGATCGGGGGTGTATCCGAAACCATCAGCCCCTATTACAGAGTTGTCATGGATCGTTATGTTTTTTCCGAGAATGGAACCCTCTCTGATTCTGACCCCACTAAAGAGTTCGACGTTGCTGCCGATCGTAACTCCTTCATAAATGCGAACGTGTGGATGCAATATAGAGTTATCTCCAATAATAGAGCCCTGAGCTACGTTACAGTGCGCTCCGATTGAAACGGCAGCCCCTATTACGACATCCTCTGCGATGATAGCGCTTGGATGAATGCCTGGGGTTGGTTTTGTCTGTTCAAAAAATAACGGAAGGAGGTCCAGGAAGGCGTTGTATGGATCCGTAACAACGATAACGCTAGCTGCCGTTTCTGATAGAACCTTAGGGAGCATATCCTGAGCAACGAGGATGGCCATGGCG
>JAPLFS010000087.1 GCA_026390555.1 Pseudomonadota bacterium | reverse complement strand
TACTCTTCTGCTAGGTCAAAAACGGTAATCTGGGGACGAAAAACAACTTTTCTACAACTTTCGGCCACCTCATGGCCCCTATTATAATGTCGCCACCGCAGATCAGCTACTTGCGGAAAATGAATTGATTTTCCTATCCTTGTCTTTAATCGAACGAGTACCTGGTATCGCATCTATTCCCCCTTAGCCGTCGGTTGAGCGCTCTTTATACGAGAGCTCGCGTTAAAATCCTATACGACAGCTCACTTTCGCCATCGGGCAGAAGAACAGTGCGACGGGAAATCATCTCGAAACCTCTTTCAATATGTGCCTTGGCAGAAGGTACCGTACCGAAGGAGGAGATTGTCGAATATCAGCGCGGTTAATGCGCCAAAAGAGTGTGCGTGCCCTGGCGGGTAAAAAGACGCCGCACCTCGTTAGATCAAATAATTATCCCTGGGCTATGGAATTCAACGTTGAGGTGGACGAGAGACAAGAATAAGGGCGGGGCGGGGCTTCTACCATCACAGTAAAGTAGGATTTTCCAGAGTACCGGGTCCAGAGTTCAGGGGGACCCCACCAGAGACAAGAGTATGGGGTTTGGTGTTCCTGAGTCCCAGCTCACGATCAGAAGAAGATCCGGCTAACTAAGGGGGGGGGCGTCGCCAATCCGTTGTAATTCCCAAACCCAGCTCGAGCAGAGCACGGGTCGGAGGTCCGTAAGTAGTCCAATAATCTCACTTACTCACTGTTAAGGTCACAAAAGTTCTAAAACGTGCCACAACCTCTCTTCAGACGTTTGATAACGTCAGTGTTCGACTAGGAGCGAAAGTTCATGCTACACCACGAAAATACAAACCCCGTACAGAATTCAAATGCGGCCTCGAGCTCCCTCCTCGATACCTGTCTGAAACTGCCGAATACTCCCTCTCTCCGGTTTCTCGCTGCGGATCCCCAGCACCAAGATAACCTGTCAGTAATAGCCTCTCTCCCTTCAACAAAGCTGCAAGCGGCGGCTCTCGACTTCTTGCAAGGTGTCGGCGGTCCTGGCTGCATTCCCATAATCGGACAGCACGGAGAGGCGGCGAAAGCGCTCGCTCCACTTTTGGCGAGACAGCTCGACGCTCTAGCGGAGCAACCTCACACCTCCGAGGAGCGCGCGAGAATCGGGATGCTCAACGCGGCGCTCGCAGCAGTTGATCCTGTAGCGTTCGCTGAACGGCTCAAGAACTCCCCTAAAGATGAGGTCAGGGCCGCCGTCGGTGCCGTTATTGTTTACAGCCTTGAGGGTCGAGCGGACACAGAAACTATGCGTCGCCTCGCGCAATCGAATGTTTCCGAGGTGAGAGCGTCAGCCGAAAACTGGATTAACCTGTCTAGATCTTCTTTTGCGGGAGAGCTTGCCCACATCTCTTTAGGAGAAGGCTTTGCGAACACGAAAGTTGCCTTCCAAGCGTTTTTGTATCGGATTGCCAGCTCGTCTTTCGTGCAAAAAGCCTTCGTGGAGCCTCTCTTAAGCGCATCCTTTGCGGCTGCGCCTATCGTGCTGGATGACCCAACCGCCGCGGATATCTCCAAGTTCGGACTCGAGGTGCTCCACTCGGCACCAGGAACAGTTCAACCAAAACGCCACCGCAATGTGGCTTAATGAGAGCACCTAACGTTTAGGCAATCTCCTGCACGCAACCAAGACTGCTTCCCACTGCTGTGCCCACTGGCGCCCAAAGGAGAGACAGCTACCGAGATTCCTACCTCGAAGCCCGGACCACGAGCTTATGGATTTGTCTATGGAGACGGCTCTCTGGACAAATCCCGATCAAGTACTAACGTATCCTCTCGACGCCTACCGAACGCTTCGGTCTACTGCATAAAGGCTGTTGGGGTCGACCCAAAAACGGCGGTGCCGGTTGCCTCGACCGACTTCTCTCTTTCCTCCTGCGCAAGCAATGCTGTCCAGCCAATTTCAAGGCTTGTAAATAGCGGCTGCACGTAAAGGGAATTCGCCTTTAGATTTTCTACCTGCGTTCGAGACGGTGAGCCTGCTGAAGAGCAGGGTAACGCGTTTTCTTTTATCGTTCCTTAGCAAACAACAAGAAGAGAGTGCCAACAGAGAAATAACCTAGACTCTGCCATCTGCGGCCCCACCCGCTAGCAGCTAAGTATTTAGGTTTTTCTAGACAGAGGCATACGCCGACACACCCTTGTTACAGAGTATGAGGAAGCTACATGTACCCCGTCGCGGTGCAAGCAACTCGTTTACCATCTACGCGCCATTAGCTAATTCCAGGGGCTGAAAGGTAGGTTCCACGGATCAAACCCAAACATATAAAATACAAATGAAACCGGGACCGGTAAGAAAGGCCATGCGTTGTGTTGCCCGACGTAGTACTGAGGAACAAAAAAATTGCAAAAAACCAGAATTACAAGCACCTTTGGAAGCTTATTTCCAAGAATTTTCTTACATAACAAGAGCTCCAAAGAGTATAGAACTATCGGAAAGGCATGTCCGACGTGACGAGAGATATCGTGAGAGAACAACAGCTGGGCTCCACCCGCGGCGAACATGAGCGCAAATAC
>JAPLFS010000086.1 GCA_026390555.1 Pseudomonadota bacterium | reverse complement strand
GGAGTTCCAAGCTGGATCGGTGGAAAGCTCATCATCTGGTTGTTGCTGGGAGCCTTCGCAGCGTTAGCCTACAAGAGCCAGTGCCTCGCTAAGAAGCTCTGGATAGCGGTGCCTATCCTGGTGGTTCTGGCTAGCACATTAGCGCTATATAAGTAGTCTAATCAGACTCCCTTAGGCCGCTCTGTTAACGATCTCATACGTGGTTGTGCGCTCCTGCGGGGTTAATCCAGCGGCTTCGATTAGCCGTCGGATCTCTCCTAGCGGCAGGGCGTCCGGCGAGTGCGAGCCAGCCATATGGTATATCTTCTCCTCGGTGACCGTTCCGTCGATATCGTTTGCACCACCAAGGAGCGCTATCTGGGCGCTCTTTACCCCGAGCATCACCCAGTAGGCCTTGATATGTGGAATGTTATCAAGCATTAGGCGGCTAATCGCTATTACACGCAGATCATCAACCGCAGTTGGGGCGCTAAGGCGCTCCATCCTGTTCCCTTCGTTGTGAAAGGCTAGCGGAATAAAGACCTGAAAGCCGGCGCTCTCGTCCTGTAGCGCTCGGAGCCGCAGCATATGATCGACCCGCTCCGCAGCGGTTTCAATAGTGCCGTAGAGCATCGTGCAGTTGCTTTTTAGGCCAAGCACATGCGCAACGCGGTGTACCTCAAGCCACTCATCTGCGTTAGCTTTATCGCGACAGATCTTATTACGCACCCGCTCGGCAAAGATCTCAGCTCCGCCCCCCGGCAGGGATGCTAAGCCCGCCTCCATAAGGGCGCCGAGGACCTCCTCGTAGCTCATCTTGTAGCGTTGAGCAAAATAATGAATCTCGACCGCTGTAAAGGCCTTGATATGTAACGCTGGAAACTCGCGCCGGATCATCCTTAGCAGAGCCGGATAGTAATCAAAATCAAGGTCTGGATTAAGTCCGTTAACGATATGGATCTCGGTCATGCCGACCTTGTACCGTTCACGAATCCAGCGCTCGGCATCAGTAACCTGCATAGTATAGGCCTGCGGCATGCCGGTTTTGAGCCGTGCAAATGAGCAGAAGAGGCAGTTCGCTTCACACACATTTGTAGAATTTAAATGCAGGTTCCAGTTGTAGTATGTAGTGCCGCCGTGCAAGCGAAATCTAACCGTATGGGCCAGGCGCGCAACGGCGAAGAGATCTGGGTAAGAGAACAGAAACTCGCCCTCCTCCTGAGTAAGGCGCTCCTGAGCATTAACCTTTATTTCGATCGACTGAAACGAGATCATTATGATGCACCACCTACGAAGCTCAATTGCTATTCGATATGTATAAACGGCACCCAATCATGATAGCCACAAAGAGTAGGTAAACTCCAGCAACTCCGCGTAGCGAGTGGGGGATCCCTGCGCCCTTTTTTGCTAACCCCCTTAGGATAGGGATCACCAGGAAGAGGGTAGCGTAGACAAGTACGTAATGCGGGGAAAGTTGTCCTAACAGTGCCATGGTTGCTACCAGTAGGGGGCCCAGTACGAGGGAGACCCGAAAGAGGGCAGGGACCCACCGCACAGCTCCAGGGCCTGTAAGCTTGACGGTGTTCCAGGTCATTTCTACCGCGCTAACCGCGGCACCGATGGCGAGAGCAAAGGTAGCCATCGGCCAGCTAAGCTCTGAGAAGCAGCATAGTAGCGAGAGCAGCGCCGTGAATGTATGCCCCACAAAGGTAGTAAGTATGGCTACCTGAGGACGCCCCTGCTCCCATCCGGCGCGTGACATGCCGCGCAGCGATAGGGCAGCGAGTAGCAGTATAAATAGCTCCTGAGAGGCTCTTATCCTAAAGAATTGAAAGAGGAGGAGCACGCATACTCCAAAGATCGCAGCTACTATTGCGTACCCACGCGCCTGAGCTTTGCCAGCTTGCTTGGCCTTGAGCCAGAGCATCAGGGTGCCCTCAGTCATATTCCACGTCACAAGGATAATGAAGAGGATTAGGAGCCTGCCGATTATAAGGGTCGCCTGGCTAGAGTCGCTCGGAAGCTCGATAACTAGGAGTGCCGCCAGGGCAGGCGAGAGCCTAATTAGTGCATAAAGGGTTGATTCAATAAAGCCACGGGTAGTAGATGACATAGATAGTGAATAGTTACAAAGTGGCTTCATTTATGCTATACCTATTACATCCTATGAACTCAATCCAGGATACTACTAACCAGACTCTGCCGAACAACACACAAGAGGTTCGGCAAATGTTCGATAAGATAGCTCCAACCTACGATCTCCTTAATTGGGTGTTGAGCCTGGGGTTGCACCGTTTGTGGGAGAAAAAACTAGTCGGGGGCCTTCCCCATAATCCTCGCGGTGTTTACATGGACCTCTGTACGGGGACCGGTGCGATTGTACCTGGCCTGCTTAAGCGCTGCGCCAGGGTGGTTGGGGTTGATATCTCTCCTCAGATGTTAGGGGTAGCG
>JAPLFS010000085.1 GCA_026390555.1 Pseudomonadota bacterium | reverse complement strand
TGCGAGAGCCAGAGAGGTTGCGGTAATATAGATACTGTATGTGGCAGGTGCGGCCCTATGCAGGGCTGCGAGAGCGTGAGAGGTTGCGGTAATATAGATACTGTATGCGGCAGTTGCACAGGCACTATGGGCGGATGCGGTCGGTGCAGCGGATGTAAGGATTGCAAGACGTTCCGTTGCTCTTACACGAAGGGCTCCTACTGGCCGATGTTCCACAACACGGGCACCAACTGCGGGTCCGCTTTCGAGCTCCCTAATAATCATGGCGGACCCGTTAATCTGGGGCACGGGACGACGTTTTACCGTGTGGATCTCTTTTCGCAGCCCCCCCCTAATGAAGAAAAGAAGTGCTACCCTAAAGGTCGTTTAGATCCTGCCACCTGTGCCGACACCAATAAGAGCGGCTGGATCTACGCGACAAATATCGCGGGTGAGAAAGTGAGCATCGAAGAGGAACGTGGAAAGAAATCATGCACCTGTAATGACGGGACGATCACCTGCAACTAATAGTTCGTCAACGAGGGTAGGAGCATCGCACTTTTTGTATTTGGGATGACAGGATCCAGGAAGCGGTTGTAATCCAGCCTACAGCGACCCCAGCAAGGACTGTACTGGAAATGGAAGAAGATCATTGGTACGGGGTTACTCCTGAATAGATATAAGTGTGGGTACATTAGATGGAAAACCCCTGCGCGGGAACGTGAACCGCTTCCCGTTACCTGCTCCCGCTCCGATAGCGGTTAACCCTTAAAAACCAGCTTTAAGAGCATGGCCGCCAAATGGAGGTGGCGGCGCGGCGCAACTGGTTGACAATATCGCTGTTTCCGTTCGGGAGGAGGCGAATAACACTAATAACCTATTCAGTAATTCAACCGACTTTTGATAGATTTCGAGCTTTTCATGACAAAACATATCTTCTATTAATCGGTTCTTTTCGTGATAAGTTTCCGCTATCGGAGCGGGAGCAGGTAACGGAAAGCGGTTCACGTTCCCGCGCAGGGGTTTTTCATCTAATGTACCCACACTTATTGGTGAGGAACCGAATTACCTAACCGGCGTATATCCACCAGGCACACCACCCTTGGAGTATACGATCTGGTAGAGCTGCACCATACGGGCTCTAAAGAGCGCCTCACAGCCATTTAGATAGTACATCCACATGCGGTAGAACTCACTACCGTAGCTATCTTTAAGTGTTGGCCACGCGCGGTTAAAGTTTACATCCCAAGCGTGCAGGGTCTTTGCGTAATCGGCTGAGAAATTATGCAGGTCCTCTATCACCAAGCCCCGGCGAGCAGGGCTAGTAAGTTGCGGCAGATTCGGAATATATCCGTTCGGAAAGATCCTGCGCTGTAACCAAAGAAGGAAGTGATCTAAAGGGGCCGCAGAGCGTCGTGAGAAGCTCTCGGCCGAGATTACCTGCAGCGCAAAAAGCCCCTTATCCTTTAAGCAGCTCTCAACCTTTGAGAAAAAGGTCGGTATATTTCTGCGCCCAACGGCCTCAATCATCTCGATAGAGACGATGCGATCAAAGCTACCCTGATACCTCTGGTAATCCTCTAGCACTATCTCAACATCGAGCCCCTGACAACGCTCGCGCGCCAACTGCGCCTGCTCCTTCGATACGGTCAGCCCTACAACCGATACACCGTAGCGCTTGGCCGCAAACGCCGCAAAGTTGCCCCATCCACATCCGATATCGAGCACGCGCATACCAGGCTTGAGTTCGAGCTTCTTACAGAGTAGCTCGACCTTATTAAACTGCGCCTGATCGAGATTTTCGGCGTTGTGCCAATACCCACATGTATAGCTCATCGTTACAGTATCGAGCATGGCAGAGAATAGATCGTTTCCGAGATCATAGTGACGCTCGGCCACCTCGTACGCACCACGCCCTATCTGGGAGTTCTTGAGCCTATCCTGCAACATATACCCGATAAATCTCGGGCTTAACTTCTTAAAAGATGCCGCAATGCTTGGATCGTTAGTTACAAAACGATACATCAGCTCCGTCAGGTCTTGAGTCGTCCACTCGCCTTGTATATAAGCCTCACCGAGCCCATACACCCCGCCCCTCTTAAAGATATCAATGGCCCGTTGCGGTAGGTCCTGATTGGCCGGCTGTTCTGAATAAGGAACTCGCTGTGAAAGATCTTCGGCTCTCTGCATGCTATTTCTTAGCCTCGCTGTTTTTTATTCCGCTGCAACACCCTCTACCCCTACCCACACCTCGGCAGGCTCGCAAAAAGGCGAGTAGTCCAAGTCGGGCGCGGTGGATAATATTCTGTCGTGAACGAATAGTATATAGATTTGCAGGGCTCGGTTTAGGGTATGGCGTCGCCCCTACCTTGAAATACAGATTAAGAGCCTCTCTATGAATGCGGGGCATCGTCATAAATGAGGTTATCGGGTATTTTCGAATAGTTGCCAGTACGAAACGTGCGCTTAAGGGCTGCGCATCCCCCTGTAATAGGGCTGAAAACACCCGTGTATTATCGCGCTCTAGGTCGACCTGGACCGAGAGCTTCTCGCCCTCCCCTCGCAGGGTAACTGAGTACTCACCCTCACGATCAAAGAAGGGCGAAACGAAGAACTCTTTCGGGAATCGCCACGAAACTGGCATCAGAGCTGGCTCACTAGCTGAATCACTTACAAGGGGATAGATATGGCTCTCTCCAAAGGTGTTACTGACCTGCGTAATAAGTCCAAGAACACGCCCCGCCTGATCGAAGCAGGCAAAGAAGCTAACGGGATTAAAAACATACCCAAAGTAACGGGGCATGGTAATTAATGTAATGCGGTCTGGGCGAATAGGTTGTCCATGCGCCTTGAGGATGCGCTCAACCTTCTCACGCAGCCCCCCAGTACCCTCTAAGTAATCGTTCGATCTGATACTAAAGAGCGCTCTCTTTTCATATCCAAAAAGCCTTGGCGAGATAGAGAGCGTATCTAATTCATCTAGATCAAGCTCAAAGGTAAAGATCGGATACGAGAAGGAGTGCTCCTTCGGCCCCGCACGCCAGTGATCTACCCTGCCCCAGGAGATCTTTGACCTCATAATGAAAGCCCCATTAAGGTTGTTACATCAAGCGCGGAGCGTACAGCATCCTCATGAAAACCGTGGTGCATATATGCGCCGCAAAAATAAGTATGGCGCGTGCCGTTAAGCCCCCGTAGTGCGCGCTGACTCAATGGTGAGAGCGGCGTATATATAGGGTGGGTGTATTCAACCTCGTAGAGTATCAGAGTAGGGTCGATATCGTCGTTACAGTTTAGGGTAACGAAGTAATCCCGGCCCGCCTTAAGGTTCTGCAACTTATTCATATAGTAGGTTATCGCTACAGGGGTATCACGCCGAGATTCTACTCGGCGGCGATAATTCCAAGCCGCCCAGAGTCGTCTATTGGAACCAAGCACCCCTTTGTCGGTGTGCAGCACGGTGCGGTTTCTACTATAGCGCCACGATCCGAGCGCCCCCTGCTCTTCAGAGCTTGGGTCCTCAAGCAACGTAAGCGCCTCGTCGGCATGCGTTGCGATTACAACATCATCAAACCGTTCAGGCGCAGCACCCTCTAGACTAAGCGTTACACCGCTCTCATCACGCCTAATAGCCTGTACAGAGCACCCCAGCCGCACCTGACCTGAAAAGCCCTTCCGAAAGGCCTTAACATAGCTCTGACTGCCGCCTACCACTGTCTGCCACTGCGGGCGCTTACGGAGCTCGAGCATGCCGTGGTTATTAAAGAAGGTTGCAAATGAGAGCATTGGAAATTCAAGCGCATTTGAGTCAGGAGCAGACCAGATCGCGCCAATTAACGGCGCTAGGTAGTGATCAAAGAAGTACTCACTTGTGCCGAGCTTATGTAGGTACTCTCCGATCGGAGAATCCGTGAGCTTTCCACGTTTTAAATCGGCAAGAACGCGCCGATTAAAGCGAAACTGCTCTAGAATCATCCGAACAAACTTCGGATTTAAGAGGTTCCTAGGAGCCGCAAGGAACTCCTTTATAGAGGGCCCCATGTACTCTAATCCTGTGCGCTCACATGAGAACCCAAAGGACATATCAGATGGTTGTCGCTCTATTCCTAGCTGGTCAAGTAGCTTATAAAAATTAGGATAATTTCTAGGATTGCATACGATAAATCCGGTGTCGACAGAGAGCTCTGGATTTAGCGGGTCATCTACGGTCCGGGTATTTGTGTGCCCGCCTAGATAATCGTTCCTCTCTAGCAGAGTTACCCTGTGCGCTTGAGATAGTACATGCGCCGCAGTAATACCTGCGACCCCACCCCCTACAACCAATATATTGCGTCGTGAATGACCTACCACAACCGATCTACTATCCTCTCGTAGATCGCATCGGGAAGGATGCGTGCAAGTTTAAGTATCCAGGTAAATGGAAATGGAAAGGCGATCTCCCTCTTTCCGCGCTCAATACCCCGACAGATGATACAAGCCGCCCTATCGGCATCAACAATAAACGGCATATGAAAGTCGTTCTTGTCCGTTAGAGGGGTCCTCACGAAGCCTGGATTTACGATAGAGATAGTGACCCCTTTGCTCTTTAGGTGAAACCGAATGCTCTCAAGAAAGTGGATCATCGCCGACTTACTTGCACCGTAGGCAGCGGCGCGTGGCAGCCCACGATACCCAGCCAAGCTTGCAACCGGGGCCAGGTAGCCCCGTTTTCTTGCAAGCATTCCTGGCAGAACCGCCTCGATACAGTGCAACATCCCGCCGTAATTAAGTTGCATAATGGAGAGGTACTCAGCGCTATTAAAGCTCTCAGGTACCGTAAAAAGATGCGTACCGGCGTTAGGGATAGCTAAATCTATCGGGGCTATACTCGACTCTATCGCCGCCACCACCTGCTTCATCTGGTCAAGATTAAGCACATCCCCAGGAAAGCTCCAGGCCTCTCCCCCTTTGATTCGAATCTGAGCTACTAGCTGCTCAAGCACCTCGGCGCGTCTAGCAGTAATGGCGAGCTTTGCCCCTCTGCCTGCCAATTCTAAGGCGAGCGCCTCCCCGATGCCACTACTAGCACCGGTCAGCCAGACACACTTACCGTGAAGATCTATTTTAGACATATTACCCCCGAAATACCCCTTCTCCACAGAGAGCATACCCACTACTATAGGGAGAGCGAAAGTACCGAGAACGTATGGATAAAACACCGAACAACTTCCCAACTACCATTCTCTGGATAACTGCGGCGTACTACGCCCTTTGTGGACTCTCTGCGATACTCTACCCTAACCTATGGCTATTCGCCTCGGGGCTACACGCCCCTGTTACTACCGAGCTCAGCCTCGCCTTTGGCGTAGCTGGGGTATACCTACTTACCATGGCGTTCGGTGCCTGCGTCAGCGCCCTAGCTCCGCGCAGCCATAGCGGCATTATTCTGACCCTCGTAGTTGGAAACGTACTTGATTTCGCCGTCACCTTAAGAGCCGTCGTTGCTCAGGAGTTGCCGATACTGAACGGAGGATTGTTTATCCTAATAACGGTTGGCTTCGTTGTCCTACTATCAATGGCGTATCTGAAGACTCGCCTTGGTTGATTCATTTGAGGATCGTTATAAATGACTATTTCAGACAGATTCAACGTCTAAGGATCTCGTGCCTACTCTTAGATTGAATACATGTAAATCATCCTTTGACACGCTGGTGAGGGGGTGATACCGAAGACGATCTGACCGTCATCTTTCTCGGATAGCTCTACATGGCATTTCAAAACCCAACCCCAGATCCATCACAACACGGGCGCCCGAAGCAACCGTTAAGCAACCAAGAGAAGTTATCCCTACCTCCCATTCCTAATGTCTACGAGCTACATCAGCACGAAACCGGTACCCCTGCGTTCTATCAGACTATTCTCAACGTAGTATCGGATACCGCTAAAGGTGTTTCGTTCCTTATAAACAAGGAGGGCACGCAGCTCCTGAAGCAATTAGATATGTTCGAGTGGAGCGTTCCATATCCAGCGATATTACCTGATCGAGATGTGCCGTTCTTTGTCAGCGATCAAAGCATCCACATTGAGCTCCTATACCACTATCAGCAATTTTCCGAGCTTGTCCGTACTACCCCTATCCAGGAACACCGTCCCCAGCGTCGGCCCCGAGTAGGGCGTCCCCCAAAAAACACAACCTCTGAAGATGCCATGACTGAGGTAAAATCTATTGAGAAGAGGATAGATGACTGCTTCGACATGTTGCATAAGCAGGCTCGCGGCTCTAATACCAGCGTAGGTGAGGGTTATATCCGCCTTAACGATTTGGGAGAGTTGCTTTGCAACGCTGTAAACCCACTCTCGAATGAATCCGCGATATTGGCTTTAAAGATCCTGCTGCGTGCAGAAGCAGCCGATCCCCTAGCAAAGCTTACCTGGCGCAGACTAATCGAACATACGATTCAGTTGATTAAATTAGGAGAGGCTGAACGCCACCTCCGTAAGCTCAATATCGGCATACTGCAAGGGAGCGTAGACCTTTCAGAAAGCGCTCTGAATCTCCGTTTTAAGCAGATCCGTGCTGAGACTCATACCGACACCTACCTAAATGCTCCCCAAAGCCCCGCGGCTCGTAAATCTCTCCGCTTCCTACAGATGCGAGAAGGTGGCAACTACTGCCCAACCCCCTATCCGAGTTGGCAATCAGAGGCAAAAAGAGACTCGCAGGAGCAGAGCAAACGCATCGTCACACGGGCCCGCATGCAATCCTATACAGGGTTCCAAAAGCTGCGACTTGAGGCTCGTCACCTGGCGGGACACGAGCCCCTTCTAACCACATTCGCCCGCGATACTCATGAGGATGTACGGGTTGTTCATGGCTCAGATATAGACACTCCACCCGGTCGAGGGCTCTACATGTCGGGGCTTAAATTAGATAGCCTGTTCTTTAATAATCCCACAAAACCTGGGAATCTCCTAGAAAACTATCAGCAGACAGATCGCGCCTGGTGGAGCCCTGCGCTCAAGTATATAGAGGATCTTACGGTTATTCCGTTACGGGGGTGGATCGGACTTTTAAATCCCTGCCCAGAGTTTACCCTTCTAGGGGAGCGCTACGCCTTTCTAATCGACAACGATCACCTTAGCGATCAATACGGGTGCGCATACGGCATTCCGCAATCGATCGTTTCGAATAAGATCGTTCGTTCCTTACACGAACTAGATGCACAGCCAAACAAAAAAAATATCGATCTATCAAGAGCAGATGCCTCGATATCGGGACTAATCTCTGCAACGGTTAAAGCAGGAAAAGCTCCTCTGACTTTCGGCACGATGTCGCAGCTATTTGGCGGAATGTCTAACGCCCTGCCCGTCGGCTATGCTCCAACCATGTCGTGGGAGGTAGCGCGACAGGACTCTATCTGGAAAGATATCTATAATCACGTCCACTGGTCTTGGCTTGTATGGAGTTTTCAGGAAGAGCGCGCGCAGGTAGATGCACAAGTTGCCCCCATCTCTGCTGCAGATAGTGAGATAGGAAAGTTTGTCACCACTGCTCAGCAGCTTTTTGAGATCTGGCGCGATCGTTACGCTGCCTGGAAAAACGATCAGACCCCTGGAGAAAAGGTAGCTCCACGCATGTTGGTACGCGCATACGAGATCCACCGCGCCTACGAGCATAAAGATAGATCCATCCCTCAGGATGAGACTATATATATCGGCATCTACGACCGCAATAATCCTGGTGGTCGCCCGACCCCCGTTATTAACTGCCGAAACCTTGAGATTATGGACCAGGGGAGCGCCATTCAGCTCCCACTCTCAGGTGATGGCGCTGAGAACAGGGAGTTACTTCTCTGGAAAGAACATGTTAAACCGCTTCTTGAGAGTAGAAATTCGGATGGAACCCTGCTTGAGGGACGGTATGAGTTAGCTATTATCGGCGATAAGGACCTGTAGGAGAATATATATGACCGCAAGAACCGCTTCTAAAAGCCCTTCCCCAGTTAGTAGCAATCTAGACTGGGGTAGCCTTACCTTTCCAAAAGCTCCTGTGATGGCACCATCGGCTCCGGTAAAGGAGCCTAAAACTGCTCCAGCACCAACTAGGAAGCCCGCTCCACCACAGAAGGATCCCGTCCATCCTGGAGAGAGGCCCGATCCCGGAAAGAGTCCAAGCCCTGCGTGTCCACCATCGACCTGCCCGGCTCCCTAATTATCGGTGATTCTCGGGGGCTCGCACCTGGGCAAGCGGCAACGAGATTCTAAAACAACACCCCGGCTCTCCATCCTGTATCAGCTCTATCCTGCCGCGGTGTAGTTCGATAATACGTTCAACTACAGCCAACCCAACACCAAGGCCCTCCATTGCTACAGGGGAAGCGCTCCCACGTGTGAACATCTTAAATATTGAACCGGCATCCTTGGCGCAGATACCTGGGCCGTTATCACGAACTGAGATCTGCAGAGTTCGCTCATCTCCATCGTTTGTGATTCCATCTGATGTAACAGAGATAATGACCCACTCCTTGTCCCCGTACTTAATAGAATTGCTAAAGAGGTTAAGAAAGACCCTCCGTAGAAGGTCTATATTGCCCCTGACCGGCGGCATATTAGATACCTCTAGCGTTACCTGACGTCCGGCGCTCCCCTTTATATCGGCCAAGACCTCGCGTGCTAACGGCGCGAGCTGTATCGCATCAAAACTTGTCCCCTTGCGTCCCAGCTTGGCGAACTCGTACATAGCCTGCACGATGCCAACAAGGCGCTGTGCCGACTCAGCGGAACGTCCAAGCATCTCCGCACATTTTTTATCAAAGCCTTCCCCATATCGATCGAGGATGTACTCCACCTTAAGGATAAGTCCCGCTAGGGGACTTCGAATATCGTGCGCTATGGTTGCGCAGAACTCATCAAGTCGTAGATTTTTCTCTTCGAGCTGGCGATTGCTCTCTGTAAGACGGGCGCGCACAAGCACCATCTCCGCCTCTAATCGTCTAATTCTTAGCATATCCCGCACCGCTCTCGACATCGCCTCGAGCCACAGTTCGTCTCTCACTATGTAACGCTTCTGAGATTGTGAGATCTTGCTGATGGTTCCCGCATCTATGCACCTTGAAAGGAGTAAGACATCAGGCTCATGATCCATGACTTTAAGTTGTGCAAGCACCTCGCCGCTCTGAATACCTGGGAGATCGTAGTCGATAACCACTACATCGAAGTCACCCCTACCAAGGGCTTCCTGGTAGCTATCAAATGAATGTGCCTCGATGATATGAGCACCGGGAATGGCGAGTGGAAGTCGATCCATTCCTGCATTAACTGGACTATGGACGATTAAAACCCGCTCCGGGGTGCGCTCAGAATCCACTTGTCATTCCTCTTCTCGATATTGTAACTCTGCTAGCTATGCCGACGCCGTCGTCTTTCGTAGATAGTTTTTGAGCCTAATAAGAGCTCTTGATCGGATCTGAGAGGCGCGTGACTCCGTTACCCCCATAATCTCTCCGATCTCTTTAAGGTTAAGCTCTTCATAGAAGTACAAGCTAACAACGAGGCGCTCCTTTTCAGGTAGTCTGTCTAAAGCGCGCGCAATAACACTAACCTTCTCATGTCCAAGCAGGCGGTGCAGTGGGTCCTGTCCCTTGCTTGCAAGCCACTCATCAGCTTGAAAGCGCTCCTCGCCGTGACCAAAGCCTAACTCCTCAAAGCTAAGCATCACTATACTGCCGACCTCACCGAGTAGTCTCTGCAGCTCCTCAATCGGCACTCCCAGCTCCTCAGCAACCTCCTCATCGGAAGCCGGCCGCCCGAGCTTCTGCTCTATACAGTGATAAGCAAGCTCGATCTTGTGCGACTTAAAGCGCAAGGATCTAGGAAGCCAGTCCTGCGAACGAAAGCTATCTAGAATGGCGCCTCGAATACGGAACTGGGCATAGGTACTGAAG
>JAPLFS010000084.1 GCA_026390555.1 Pseudomonadota bacterium | reverse complement strand
GCGGGGCTTTTCTGAAACCGGTAGAGAGCACCCCCAGTAACTCTGAGGGGGATACTCGCTCTATTATGCTTGGAGATCAGGAGATCCTAAAAACGACTGCTGCGGGAGCTCGGTTCTCTGTATCAAAACGTACTAGCGTTGTAGCTGCGAACGGCGGCCGAGTTAGCTTCGTTGGAGATCTAGGCTTACTTGGAAAAACGATCGTAATTGATCACGGCTTTGGGCTTGCCACAGTATACGCGCACCTCTCAGATATTGAGGTACAATCGGGGGCCACGGTCAGTAAGGGTCAGGCCATTGCAAAAACCGGCAGCTCAGGTTTTGCGCTCTCAGAAGAGGTTTACTTTGAGGTTAGGCTACACGGTGTTCCGGTTTCACCGAATGAGTGGTGGGATGAAAGTTGGGTAACCGATCATATCGAGAATAAGTTGGCGTTCGTTAGGACCGAGGTTGTTGGGGGTTCGAGCGAGTAGGCTAGCGACTAGCACCCAATGCGGCTTTTGCTGCGTTACGCATCTGGGCGGCTACATCTGGATATCCCTGCTGAACCTGCACGTTCAATATGAGATCCCTTGTCGGCTGCTCTATGATATTGGCAAGGGCTAGGCCCTCCTTAGGACACGCTTTTGCAAGGTAAAGTAAGAGATCTTGAGCCTTTGCTCCCATACGCGCGCTGCGTTCATGCGCCACTGCATCAAGCACCACCTCCCTCATTTGAGGTTGTGTATCTCGGAGATGCCTTAGCACAGCAACATAGCGATCACATCGAGATTCGCTCGATAGCTCTTTAAGCACACCAGTAGCATAGGAGGGATTGTTCTGTGATATTTGCTCATCGATCTTTGAAGTCAGTTGAGCAACGGTTTTTTTGGTAACCTCCGCACTCAGGTTAGGCGCAAACGCATTGTTGTTTTTACTAAAGGCATTTGCATTGGGTGTTCTTGGGGCCTCCTGACGGCTAGCGCACCCCTGTGCCCCAAACATGACGGCGAGCCCCACCACGACTGGCTGCGAGATCGATCTTAGCGCTTTAACAGTTTCATCGAGTAGCTGATTCATTAGACAGTGCCCCTTAAAGCCCTATGCTCAGTTATGGGGCAACTTGGCATCCATAGAGCATAAAAGGCGGGGGTCCTCGATAACAAGGTCAGATTTGAGCTGAAAACTACAAGATTTTAGGAAGTTACAACTTAAACTGCGTTGTTTTAAGCTCTGCTGCTAAGAGGTTGTAGGTGCGCGCGGCAAGAAGCTTTAGGTTCGCTGCGCCGAGAGCTACCGGTGCTGCGGTTGAGTTTGCAACGGAGCGATACTGGTTAATCAACTCACTCATCGCGGGGCGTACGGTCAATCCAGCTTTAACACTGAGATCTGTTAGGGTGCCAGCGATATCCCTCGATACCTGACGAGCATCTCCACCACCACCAACACCTGCGATGCGATCAAGCGCAGAGGTTAGGCTCTTTAGAGAGTTATTTACCTCAGGGGCGACCTTAGTCACGGCACCGGTATAGGACTCTCTGGCATCGGTAAAGACCTGATCTAGGGTGTGCGACTCTCCGCGTGGGCCGCACCCAGTTGCAAATAGGGCTGTTATGCTTACAAACACAAGAGAGCGCATAGTTATTGCGATGGAACGGGAGAGCTGGTTGTGCTGAATCATAGGTACCAAACAATATAAGAAAAAAGTGGGGACAATAAGACCGTCACCCTATATATACTCGATCATTTAACAGGATGGGGCCTTCTGTCAACAGGTTGTGCTAAATCGCCCCCCTACTCCTTACTTAGAGCGCTCTCGCACAGCGCGCTAAGATGACTAAAGAAGGTATCAGAGACCGCTGCGGGGGTCTCAATTAGGCCAGTAGTGGGATCGCGCCGAACCCCCAGGGATTTTGCCAGTTCACTAACCTTAACGGCTAGCGGCTCCTGACATACGTAGTTGCGTCCTGGGGCGCCCTGCTGCGGATAACAGAGGGCGAAGAACCGATCCCACTCAAAGCACCGACCTGGATCGCATTTACCTCTAAAGCCAGCTATCTGCTCATGCCCAACTATCGACTCAGGCCGTTTTAAATTAGGGTAGAGCCCCTTTAGTCGCTCAATAACTGAGAAGAGCGAGTTATACTGCAGCTCGGTATATGGAAAGATATTTCCGTTTAGATTAACGAGTTCGATGCCTATTGAGCGATCATTAAATCCATCAATCGTATGAGCTCTTCCACCCACCGAAATATCAAATCGACTTTTCCCGGCGTGCCAGGCTCGCAGGGCATTCCCCGATAAGCACGGCACCATTTCGTATACGCTCCCATCTAGATCGATTACGAGATGCGCCGAGACCTCGCGCGCACTATCCATAAAGATCTCCATGGTCCGTTCAAGGGTAGCTGCTGTGTAGTGCAGCACAACAAATTCGACCGGGATCGTGAGGTCTGTAAAGTTAGGGGAGCGGTGCGTAGTGATAATGTTCATGGGAGGCACTATACTGCGCTCTGGTGTTAGGGGCATCTGAAAAAATCTTCCAATTCACTAGGATCCATTCTGACCTGCCATATAGGCAGCCTAACCCCCTAACCTTTCAGGTCAACTTGACTTGGATAGCGCCCTTAACTAATGTCTCCCTAGCGATCTCCGCCTGTGCGGGCTCTCCGTTAAACCACTCAGTAGCAACGGACCAAGACCCCTTCACAGCTGTGGATGTCGACATACCGTTCCTAGTGGTGGCTGTAGCTCAGTTGGTAGAGCACCGGATTGTGGTTCCGGTGGTCGCGGGTTCAAACCCCGTCAGCCACCCCATTTTGGAAATTTATTTTATGAAATCGATTGATATTTCGTGAAATGCTCTGAAAGCTATTCAGACTTTTTGATCCAACTCATCGATTTATAATTCCAGATCCTATCTGAATTTTCGCTCTCCGTGGATTCCTTGATTGCAGGCATGATGAACGCTTCAAGTATGGGTACAATTTGCTTCAACGTTGTTGATTCCGCCGCGAGTAATTTTCCTTTTCTGAGAAATGCAGACCACTGCGTCATTTTAGTAACATCTTCAGCAAACTCTGTTGTTAGGGCGAGTGGTGCCTCAATCGGAATCTGAGTATCTCTCCTCTTGAAAGTAGCCCTGATAGCATTTTTCAACACATTCTCTTCAAACGTATAGGTTGTTGCCAAGACCCAAATATCATAAAAATCCTTCATGCGACTGTTTGCGATCCCTCGGTGAACCATTGCATGAAACTTTTCTGCAATTACTGTCTCTTTTGAATACGCGCGCAACTTGGGGATGGGTAAGTCTAGAAGAGTGGGATAATCAATTTTAACTGGTGCGGGAATGATGGCGTCGCCAAAACCGATATCAATCTGGAGCGGGATTCGAGCTGTATCTAATGTCACGATCAGGGTCGCCCTGAGTCCCTGATACTCGTCTTCCTCTTTGATGCGCTCCAACAGGATTGATTCACTGTGGAAAAGTAAGCCATCATCGGAGAAGTCTTGGTCGCAGATCTCTTTTATAGTTTTAGTGAAGTAGGCAATGTCGGGTGTTCCAAAGCTGAGTAGGTCAAGATCTCGTGTAGGACGATGTAAGGAACCGCCCCATACTTGAAATAGCATTGCACCTTTCAGCACAAATCATTTGAGTAGTTGGATTGGGATAGGCGGTAAAGAAATCTTTCAAGGGCAAACCGAGTAAGAATCAATTGGAACTCGATCCTCTGCTCCCTCGCTATATTCAGCAGGCGTTGTCGAATTGAAGCGGCAATATTCTTACCTGAGGTCATATGAGAGATTCCAGATAAGGGCGCATAACGTTGGCAACACGACAAGCTTTAGCCGCTGTGTGTAGATCGTCCATGGAGGATTTCTTTTTTGACCAAACAGCACGAAGTGCTTCTATTGCAACATCAAGCCCGATTTTACCTCGATATTTAAAACAATCGGCGACTGTTTTAGCCGGCGAATAGACTTTCACATAAGAGCTTCCGATTTTGTGCTTTTGTACTCCAAAACCGAGTGAAGCTTTTGAGAACCTACAAATACGCACAGGCGGCAGATCTCCCTGTGGGCGGTGAGCTTTAACATCAATTGCAAGCCAAACCTCAAAGGGTAGTTGTGTAGTCAGTCCGTGAAACTGGAGCGCTGAAAGAAGACAGACGGTGCCTTTTGGAATTCGCTTGCACGCCTCTACAAGCGTTTGATTCTGGTCAACCTTTGCTCCCTTTATGGTATAAATTCCGCGGCTTGGTCGTTCAAGAACCCCCTCTCGGTGGAGTTTGTTAAGATACACTCCTGAGATTCCGATTGCCTCAACGTCTTTGGGGCGAACTACCCCGTATTTATCAAGAAACTTAAGAAGTTTAGTCCGTTTATTCGACGACATGACAGTAAGATAGTATAGGTAGTTATTAATAACTACCTACATTATCTTACTCGGTATCAACAAGACTTGCAAGATCGCTTTGTTGACCTCAGCAAAGTGATCTGGCTGTCGAAGTAACTTGGGCTCAAAACTTGAATTTGGGTCACAGGGAGTAGTGATAGCTACCCGTTATTTTGAACACCCAGTATCAGGTCCAGCACCAGCTCATCCGACAGTGAATAAGACCCCCTACCTAAGCATCGAACCTGGTTATTATCGAGAATGGCGCTCCCAGGGCTTCGCCTACGCTTAGATTCTAGGGCGAGGCGTTAGCACTGAGAACTACTACCTAAGTTCAATTTCCCGCGCTACTATTGAGATATGTTTCCTAGAGCTCTCTGGCTCCTCATCATCTGCGCTATCTGCGCCTTCCCCCGCGCTGCCTACGCTAATCCGGTTAGCTTTAAAGATGGCTGGGCCATTATGCCTAGCTATGGTGGTGACTGGTCCGACCTCCAGGTTAATTATTCACCAACCGCCCGCCTCTCGTTCGGCCCATCTGAATACTACCGCGAGGGGGAACAAAGCTCAGCTAACTTCGGTATCGGGCAGATTAACTATCTCCTCAAGCGTTGGAACGAGCTCGACTCTCAGGGCAACCTATACGCCTCACTCGGAGTCGGTGGAAGACACGATTCTCTCCATAACGATGGCTTCGCCGGGTACGGAGCCCTTGAAGCCAACTACGAAACTCGGAGGATCTACACCCTCGCCTCAGCAGAGAGCCTGCAATCGGGGCAGAACGTACACTTTACTCGACTTCGTGCGCGCGCTGGAATATCGCCCTATAAGGCCCCGTTAGAGTCGCTGCAAAGCTGGCTAATCGTACAGCTCGACTATATGCCCGAGATGCAAGACCCAACACGGGTGACTCCGCTGGTGCGATTTTTTTACAACAACTATGCTTTAGAGGTTGGCTCTAGTACCAAGGGCATGCTCTTTCTAGCTGCGATGGCTCATTTTTAATCGGAGAATGATATGAAAAAATTACTGTGTATATTTGTCGTGGCTCTAACCCTCTCGCCCCTAGTTGCTCAAGCCGAGCAGATCACAGTCACAGTCAAGGGGCTCGTCTGTACGTTCTGCGCCCAGGGAATAAAGAAAACGTTCATGAGGGATGATCACGTTAAAAACATCGCGGTCGATATGGAAACAAAAAAAGTTACTATAGAGACCAAGGGCAGCTCGACGATCTCAGATGAAGCTCTGCGTAGCACTATAAAAGACGCCGGCTTTGAGGTAATCGAGATAAAAAGGGGGCCAGATGCTTAAAAAAGCGCTCCCTTTCCTGACCCTACTCTCCTCGGTCTCAACCCTACTCTGCTGCGCCCTACCCGCACTCCTAGTCACCCTGGGGCTTGGCGCAACCGTGGTCTCGCTATTTAGCGCTTTGCCGCAACTTATCTGGCTCTCTGAAAGAAAGCTGCTGGTCTTTGGTGTCGCTGGAGCTCTGCTTATTCTCTCGGCATCCCTTAGAAAGCTCGGGGAGCGCGCAGCTTGCCCAATCGATGCTGAGCTCGCCGCATACTGCAAGAGATGGAAACGAGCTGATGGTATAATCCTATACTTTGCGGTGGCGTGCTACTTGGTCGGAGCCTTCTTTGCCTTTGTCGCACCCGTTGTTTTTTCCTGACAGCTCCCCTGCCCTAACAACCGATCAACCGAAAACCTCCCTCCACCACTAATAACAACGGAGAGCGCAAGTCCTATAGCCAGTAGATGATACTCAAACCCCTGACCCTTCTGTGCACCGAACCAGTTCATAAAGAAACCGTGCTCCCAATGCGCAATAAAGATAGCTCCAACCATGACGATAATTAAACTAGCAGCGCAAAAACGGCTCGCAAATCCAAGCGCCGGGCAAAGCCCACCAACTAACTGCGCCATAATCACAAGCAGGGACACGATAACCGGAAGCCCAAGATTATCAGTAAAAAGCGCCATCGCAGCAGAAAATCCAGGCCCACCGAACCAGCCGAAAGCAAGCTGTACCCCGTGCGGCAAGAACACAAGGGCGAGCGTTAGACGACACACCGTTACTGAGATATTTGAATCGGTTTGAAGCATGCAACAGCTTTTCATGGGGCCTCCAGAAATGGAAAACTAGCTAAAATACTACTAAAACATGAATAATTTATGCTATTAAATCCATCTTGAATAGAAGCTATGATCGCTCTAAATAAGGACCCCTGGATGAGTTAGCCTAATACTGCTCTGAGTTTCTGCTGTGTCAGATGGCTGCATAACCTCTATACAGAGTTTATCCACACAGAGAGCTGGTTACCCGGGAGTCTAATAACTACCCCCTGCATTTCAAGACTTAGCAGCTCCGCATGCGACACCTCGCGAACTCTTAAGAACTCCTCGATAGAGAGATTCTCCCAAACTCCAGATGGTGCTAGCCCGTACTCCAGCAATAGATCTGCTGCTGAGCTAATCGCTGTCGCTCCATCCTCTATCAACTGCTGTCCACCGGAGTACCTCTCATCTCCGTTCTGGCCCTGAAAAACGAACACATCACGCCCAAAGTCAGCTCCATAGCGCGCCGTCACCAGGGAGCCGCTGCGTTGTCCGGCCTGAATTACAACTACCCCACGACAAAGTCCGGCGATTATCCGATTGCGCTCAAGAAAGTGGTGCTTAAACGGTTCAGTTCCAGGCGCATACTCAGAGATAAGGGCACCACCTGCCGCCACTATCCTGTCGGCAAGCCGCTCATGTGAGGAGGGGTACACTCGGTTTAGCCCATGCGCTAAGACCGCAATCGTTGGGCAGGGAAGCTGTGTTGCCAGCGCCCCTCGGTGTGCCGCCCCATCGATTCCAAGCGCTAGTCCACTAACGATCGTAAAGCCCGCCTCTGCAAATTCACGGCTCAAGCGCGTCGCCGTCTGGCATATCTCGACCGAAGCCGCCCTAGTTCCAACAACCGCCAGAAGATGCGGGGGAAAGATAAAATCAGGGGTCACCGCTTTAATATAGAGCACAGAGGGCGGAATCTGAATATGTCTAAGGGCAACGGGGTAGCTGGGGTCTGTAATCGGTAGTACCGCTATAGAGAGCTCCCGACAATGATCTAGGATCTCACCCGCCTCGCGCCACTTGGTAGAGGAGATGCGATCGCTTACGGCCGCAGAACCTCCGCTTTCAAGCAAGTGTTGCGTTAACTGCTGCCGCAATGAACCATTATGGAGCGTAATTCCAATGGTACACAGTAGATCTCTTTCCTCCGTTGTCTCTGACCTTATCGACACGAGCCCTCATAGTGTTGGCTACTATATAGTATTGGCTACTATACCCCCCTGCTAGTGCTGGAGTGCTATGGAGTTCGGAGAACAGCTTGGATTGTTTCGGAAATAGGTTAAAAGCCTCTATCCTACTGGTGTTCAGGGTGCTGATCGTGACCGGTTTCATTCGATAGAATCGAGAGCTGTTGCTGGATCGCCATTCGAAACTCTAGCGGCGCTGGGATAAAACAGAGCATCTCCTCGGTACCCCCAGTACCGGTTACTTCGATATCACCGTAATCTAAGATGCGCCCAGATATAGACTGCGTTAAACGGATCGCCTCTACCTTGCTTAATACGATGTCGAGCGATTTGCGGCGGATAAAGCCGGTCTTTCCAAGAACCCGCTTCGAAGTTATCGCATACTCAGATGTCAGATAGAGCACTAGCCGACAGAGCAACCTGTAGGCCGAGAAGGCCAGTAACACAACAACGATGCCAAAGGCGAGCGGGATATCCTGCAACATCGAAAGGGAGCCCGCAAGGAAGGATGTGGTCATAGCCGGAGCCAACAACACGATCGGATGAAGCTTACACGCAAGCTCTATCGTTTCATCCTCCATGAGGTTTTGTTCTACATAGCCCATGCTGCTCCTGCCGTAACTATTCTCAATAGCTCGATTCAATAGCTTGATTATAGCTCAAATCGATTCCGTATTAAATGTAACCTCTCATCAGGTACTTAGAAAGTGCTAAAATAGACCAAAGACGCCCCCCCTCCGCTACACACCCCTATCTCGACCTATAATATAGAAAGCACCCAAAGCTAAACTTTTTTAGCTACTAAGCCGACTGTTTTGTAGCTAGTACGAAGAGTTTTTAATATCCCCCCATGGTTGTGCTTACAAGGGGGGCTAGACTTTCTAGGTGCCATGCTAAAATCGGGGTAGGAGGGCTCAAAAAACATGGAACATCTCGGTCGGGAATATTCGCTGCACTTTCACGGTTTGGAGACCGGCACGACAGAAGTACGCGAACAGTTCCGCATGATCTGTCTTGAGCAGCTAGAATTAACCAACCAACAGGCGCTCGATATCCTGACCTCGCGCGCCACAACTGTGATATGCAGCGACCTCTCGCCAGAAAGTTTACGAACCGCTACACAGCACTTAAATGAGATCGGTGTTAGGGTCGATATCGCCAAGCCCAGCGACTATAAAACCAGCGACTATGAAACGCTACTCATACTCAGCGCTTCATTTAGCAGAGAATCCGACGCTATCTTTGCCGAGAGTCCGCTCTATGAAGATCCTCGACCGATCTACGAGCCCCGCAGGAGGCGCTATGAAGACTACGCCTCTGGATGCGTTGAAGAGTTCTTCTCTACTGCTCAATATTGTCCCTATCCGCAAGTGATCGAGGGCACTGCGCTAATCGATAACTCTGCGCGCCGTGGCATACCTGAACGAAGGGGACGCCACACCTCGTTCCTACGCAGACAGCGGGCGCTCTCCAGAACAGAGCGCGCTGGGCTGGCCTTCGTCGCCTGCGCCCTCGTAGCGCTCTTTGTAATCTTTGCGACTCGCCCTGCACCTGCCCTACTCACCCCTCAGAGCGCTCCTGAGGTTAATTCACAATCCAGAGCAACCTCTCTTGAGAGCTCCACTACTAATGCACAAAGGGATGAATTCGAGGGAACGATAATCAAACACAACTACTCTATCACGATCAGGTCTAACATTAACGCAAATAGCGCTTCGATGCGGCTCTTTATCTCTAATCCGAAACTGGCTGTACCCGCTAACTCTTCAGCTCCGAATACGGACGCTATCACGTTTATTCGCGGCGAAAGCGATCCGATCTTCATGCTACAGAACACCTCAGGTGTGTGGCAGGGGGAATCTCCGCTCTATATCTTAGTTGATCATAACGGGGAGCAGAAAAGGCTCTCCGGTCTCAGCACTTTTAAACTCAGCATGTCTACAGATGGTCAAAACGGAGAGGTGCTGGTGACGGTTGCCTATCCACGTGAACAACCGGTCAGCGCTGCCGCTAACGGTAACGACCCTCTGGTATCGATCAGCGAGACTATAAAGATTGAATCCACGACCAAGTCCGCCCCCTGAACTTCACATCCAAAGGGGAACTTCAGAGTTAAGTAGCTACTTAGATCTGCGCTTTGAGATAGTCTTCTGTTTTTTGCTGGCCGTACTGGCCTTAGTGGCCTTAGTGGGCTTCGCTTTGGAGATCGATACGACACCCCTTTTAACCTGTGTCGGTTTCTTCTCTATGCTCTTCCCAGCTCTGATCGCCGGAGCTACCTTGGCCTTGGCTGTAGTTGCAACCGCTGAAGGCTTCTTAACCTGCACCGCCTTAGCGCTCTTGATAACCTTAAGGGGCGCAGCTTTCCCCCCCTCAATAGCCACTATCTTAATCTTCTTACCCTGCGGTAGTGAGGCTGCGACCTTTGCTACAACCATCCCTGAACCCTTAGCTAAGACCTTAGCGGCCGATTTCACCGGGGACTTCGACTTTGGCGTAGCCTTCTGTGTCGGTTTCTGAGCCTCCACCTTTACCTGTACTGTCGAAGCCGAGAACGGCTCTACAGATATACCCTTAACCGCGACACCACCCTGCCGCAGGATCGGGCGCGGCTTGGGGCCCTTCATACGGTACTTCGATGGGTTAGAGATGACGGGTTCACTTGGGACGCTAGCAACTGGGGGCTTCTCACCCTCACCCTTTACATCACTACCCGTTCCCTCAGCACCCTTTGCCTCACCCTTCGCCCCGGGCCCCGCGGCCTGTCCCTTAAGATCGGTCATGCTTATCCGGATGTTTTCAAGACGGGCCATCACCTCAGGTAGCTCCTCTGGCGAAGACAGCCATGTGTGTCCGTTACTGCTATAAAGTGTCACAAATTGTCCATTAACAATAACCTTCTTGCTGAGATATTCACCTGACTCTCCGTTGCTAACCTGATCTTGCGTTGTCATAATCTTTCTGTATAGCGTGTCAAAACAATGGTTTCCCTTTGGCGCTTTCAATAGCTTGCGCTATTTTTGGTAAATCGAAGGCTAAAGAGGCTCCATGATAAGATGATAGTGCCCCCACCTTCAGGTGCGGTTTGTCACGTTGATTTGAGACCTTTTTTCTAGTAGATCTCATCCATGTCAGTCGAAAAAAGCAAAAACCCACTCTCAAGCCCTACAACCCCCTCAATTACCCACCCTACTGCACATAGTGAGGTGTTGGATAAATTCGGCATAAAATGGCCCAAGCATGTAACCGAGCTACATGTGCACCTCGGAGGCTCAGTACCCCTATATAGACTCTGGGAGATAGCTATAGACCGCGGTATTCGTGGCATCGGCTCCGGTTACGAGGACTTCGTTAGCCTGCTTAAGATCAAGGATGGAAAGGTCTCTGATCTCGATAGCTACCTAGAGGTATATGAAAAAATCGAGCTTATTCAGTCCGGTCCAGCATCGGTTCGTGAAAGCATAATCATCGCCATCCATAGGGCGTACAGAACCGGTGGTATGCTTAATGTTGGCCCCGGCGGTGAGGGTGGATCCCCAGAAAGCCTCTTTGCGATCCGCCGCTTTGAACTGCGTTGGAACCCACTTAAACGCACAGGCGCGGTGTTCCTTAAGGGCAGTCATGCCGGTCTTTACGATATGGACCGAGTCATTAAATCAGCGATTAATGCGGTTGAAGAGGTCGAGATCGGATTTCATGGCCAAATTCAGGTTGGTCATATCTTCTGTTTCGGTCGGGACCTGACCTTCGAAGCCAATATGGCGCTCGCCCGCAAAACCAGACTGTGGAAGGAACGCACAAAGAAGATTATAGGAATCGACCTGGCGGGGCCGGAATCTGTAAACCCCCTCTCCGATCCGCGCAAGCTTGACGAGATGCGCCTCGTCTTTGATGAGGCCGGTCCAGGTCTCGGCAGGACGGTGCACGTTGGTGAAACCCGTCACGTTGAGATTGAAACCTTTATCAAAACCCTCGAGGCCCTTAATCCAACTCGCGTAGGGCACCCGATCGTCGCCATCAGGGCGCTCTGGGAGAAAAATGATGACCGTGGCTTAAAGATTATGCAGGAACGAGGCATCGTGTGCGAGCTGTGCATAAAATCAAACCTACTTACGGGCGCCGTTAAAGATCTGCCTGAATACGGTCGTATTATAAACACCCTTGATGATTACGGGATCGGCTATACCTTCTCGACCGACGCCCCTTCACTACAGGGGACATCTTTAGCGGAGGAGCTGCTGATGCTGCTCTCTGCTGGTGCGGCTACCCCCGATCAGATCCTGAGGGCGCTGGCGCTGGCGGATTCCGCTAGTTTTCTTCCACCGATCGAGTAAATATTAGAATAGTTACCTATTTAAGAATCAGTAGATCTCCGTGGCTTGTACAACACAGTATCTATATCATATCCTAGCCTCGGAAATCGGGTACTCAGCTCGTCAGGAGTACCCCCTTGCCCTAGCAGGTTTTCCCATTAATTAATCTCACTTTTTCTGAGGTAGGTATCACTATGGGTTTCAAATCTCTTACATCTCAACTCTGGACCAGCAATTCCCCCCTTAGCGAGCGCACGCTCGCCAGTAGGCACACCAAGGTAGTGGTAACACTTGGACCATCCTCCAGGGGACCAGAAAAGATACGTGCGCTGATCAAAGCCGGCGCGAACGTTTTCCGGCTCAATTTTTCTCATGGCAGTCACGAAGAGCATCTTGCGGTACTTAAAGATGTGAGAGCCGTCTCTAAGGAGATGGGGGCTTGGGTAGCCATCTTACAGGATCTCTCTGGACCAAAGATCCGTATCTCAAACGTTGAGGGTGATTTCTGCCCAATTAAGGACGGAGATCCGATTGAGCTGCGCTGCGCCGATGGCTCTCTTTCAAACGCCAAGAGCATCTTTGTTGAAACCGTAAATCCCCTCACCGCCCTCAAACCTGGTCACCAGATACTGCTTGCGGATGGACTCCTAGAGCTCTCTGCAGAAACCATAAACAGTGACCACGTTGTATGTCGGGTTGTAAAGGGTGGTCGCATTAGATCGCGGGTTGGAATCGCTTTTCCGGACAGCGAGGTTAATCTCCCAGCCACAACTAAGAAGGATCTGGTCGACCTCGATTGGGGTATCAAACACGGCGTTGATTATGTGGCCATCTCATTCGTCAGATCGGCTGAGGATGTTCTGAATTTACGCGCCATCATTAACGAGAGTGGCGCTAGCGCCGGTATTATCGCAAAGATTGAGCGCCGCACTGCGCTTGAGAATATTGAGGAGATCATTCGGGTCTCTGACGGCCTAATGGTAGCCCGCGGGGATCTCGGCCTTGAGGTCGCCCTTGAGCAGCTTCCGATGTTACAACGCCGCCTGATTGAGGAGTCAAACTTTCGTGGCATTCCGGTGATAGTTGCGACCCAGATGATGCACTCCATGATTACTTCAGTCCGCCCTACCCGCGCAGAGGTTTCCGATATAGCAGCTGCTGTTATGAGTGGCGCTGATGCGGTCATGCTCTCGGATGAGACCGCCATCGGCGAGCATCCTGAGGCTTGCGTGCGTTACCTTAGCCGCATCGCACTCGCAGCCGAACAGTCGTTTGCATTCGATGCCTACAAACTTCGCTTGCGTAATGCGGATTCAGAGACCGTTCCTGATGCGATTGCCTATGCTGCCTGTGCGGCATCTGTAAAAACTTCGGCTAACGCCATAATCGTCTGTACAGAGACGGGCACCTCGGCTCGACTTGTGGCGAAGTATCGCCCGCAACAGCCGCTCTACGGAGTATCACGAAACGAAGCAACACTTCGTCGTATGGCTCTCTACTGGGGAGTTCATCCGATCTCATTTGAATCAGCTGAAAACATGAATGACGAAATAGCCTCGGCGCTTCAGACGGTGCAGGATAGAGAGCAGCTTCCTAATGGATCGCGCGCAGTCGTAACCGGCGGACGAAGCAGCCGTACACCAGGCTCAACCTCGGTGTTAGAGGTGCGAGAGATGAATTTTAGCAAGGGCTAGTATGACCACAACTGTACGTATCACTGAGGCTGAGGCAGTTATTCAAGCTGGGGTATCGGCGCGCACTTTGCGGCGTTTTCATGAGTCTGGATATCTAGCTGTTGAAACTAGTGATGATGGGACGAAGATATACATCCTGTCCCAATTAGTTGAGATCTTTGGCTCGGCTCAAGCCGCTCCAGTAACGCCTCTTGAAATGGACACGGCGCAGATCGAAACCGATCTACCGGAACCAGAGCCACAGAGCTACTACTCTGCAAGTGAGCCCGTGTCACCCATCACAACTACAGTGGCTGCAAATTCGCCAGAGGAGCACAGCAGCTCTGCAACATCGTCCGAGCTAGCTGAGATGCAACGGCTTAAAAACATGGTCGCACTTCAGGAGCGGATCCTCGACATGAAGGAGAGCGAGATTAACGACCTGCGCTCGCAACGCGATTGGCTAAGAACCAGAATAGAGCGCCTTGAAGAAAAGGGTGACCGCGATCAGCTCCTCCTACTCTCTGAGACTCAAACAATCCGCAAGTTAGTTGCTAGTCAGGAGCCGCGCCGCTCTACGATACAACACCTTATGGAATGGCTCGGCATCGCACCACAGCAAGAGATTAAGGCGCTACCGCTACCAACGGAGCTAAGAAGTTCTAGCTTTGAGATTAAGGAAGCTGTGAATCAGTAGTGGCTCTCGAGTTATGCAGTAGCCGTTTTAACGGGCGCCGTTGCCTTCAAAGCGAACAGCCACACGACGATTTGATGCATATGCCCACTCCTCCTGCTCGGTAAAGAGCGGTCTCGACTCACCAAAGCTCACAGTTGTAAGCGTTTCTCCTGAAATACCCTGGGCTACAAGTTCAGCTTTGACCGCATCAGCGCGGTCCATACCGAGCTTCTGATTATAGGCTTCCCCTCCACGACTATCGGCGTTGCCCTCAAGCACGATATTAACAGCCCCCTCTTTGTTAAGAAGGCCTGCTACCTCGTGCGCCTTCGCTCTGCCAAGCTTATTGAGAACATGCTTATTAAAATCAAAGTTTACATCTGGAAAATAAACTACCTTACTAGACGTCAGCTCCTCGCCCTGCGGTTTATTGTAATCAAAGGGCATGATGGTACGACAATCAGGAACGTTGTTATCACTGTTAAAACAGGAGGGGGTTCTGAAATCAAAGGGCTCCCTGAATCCCATCACGGCGCGGGTCTCGGGTGTGGAGGACGCGAAGTAACTTAACGGCCTAAAGATTAGCTCCCGAGCTGCCCATCCGATCGGATGAACTATGTAGGCAAGAACGCGTAACGGATGCGACTCAGACTCCCTGTAACGGGGCGCTTTATGATAGTCGGAATACCCATTATCCTTGGGCAGTTGATCCTGCGCAACAACGTTGCCTGCTAGAAAGACACCAACGCTGCCTACGACTGCGACCATCAACGATTTAAGTTTATATCTGCACATGAGCGCCCCTATCTGTATATCGTGATACGACCCCTGCGTGTGGAAGCCTACAAACAGCTAAGATGCAGAGGAGCAGGGACCGGACGAACAAAAAAATCTCCTACCCTCCTCCGCTACCGCCCTACTATATGGATTAGTCGGCTGAGCGGCTTGAGATCTCAAGCAAAATCAACATTTTCGGAAAAAAGCCATAAAATTAGCCCTACTGAACGGTAAAATATCAAGTAAATCCAAGATCTCTCCGTTCTTTAATAGAGAGAGAGCGGGGAGGTTTCTTATGCACCGGATGCTTCCCCGCATAACATATTGTATAGAACAGGGGTATAGCTATGCCTTATTCCCGTAGCATTGAAAACCAATCACTTCTCGCTCCTATCGCAATTGGCCTAGCAGCGCTGGTCATTTTTGCCATCGTCGAGACCTTTCATTTTACGGCTGGTACCGCCGTAGCAGAGCTACTGCTCTTTATGGTGCCCCTTGCGTTTGGCATACGGGGCGCCTGCATAGTTATCGCAATCGCCGTCCTGCCTTGGAGCCTTTACACCGCAGACCCTCAGATGGCGTGTCGTCTAACGATAATTATCGTTGCACTTGGATGCGCGCAGCGCTATCTGCCGATGGTACCTGGTTATGCAACAGCGCTATTAACCTGGATGGCAGTTGTGCAACCAACGCTTGGAGCGCTAACCGCGGCTGGGGCTACGTTCGCAACCATGAGCGCTGCCACTACTTTGCTAACGCTTGTGCAGGACCTCTTTGTAGTTACCCTTGCCGGGGCCTTTCTGTTTAACGATTCGTTGTGGTGGTTTATCACACGCCGCGCTCGATACCAGCATGAGATGCAACTTATTCCCCATCTTATGACAGCAACTTCATTAACAGCTCTCTTTGCTACCTTACTATCCCTTTCGCAACTAGGGGTTCTGCAAGAAACGGTGGCGGTCGACGCGAACCTTATGATCGGTATCGGAGTGGTTACCTGCTTCGTTATGATACCAAGCCTATTTGGACTACATATCTCACACTCAGTTACTCACGGGCGTGGCTCACTACTCTCCAATTCACGAAACACTGCTGAGTCAGGCGGCCTGGCTACCCTTCAGAGTGGCCGAATTGGAGAGGAGGAGTGGGATTTTGCATACGGCATTAACACTAACGGCAGCAACCCATCTACGGAAGAACCTCTTGAGGATACCTACGAAGCTGGGGTGTGCGCGCTAGATGGTGATGGTGCGGTGCTATTTATAAACGACCGCTTTCGTGCGCTCGTATGCCTCTCGAGCGAAAACGTAGTCGGCGCTTGCTTTAATGAGTTGGCAGCCAATACGGAGCTGGTTCAGTACATCTGGCAACTTATTGGTATAACAGACCCATCTCTGGAGTTCGTTAAGGAGCTGCATCTCTCAGATCGTAAAGACGGCGTTAAATTTATTGAGATTAACCTACGCTCACACGATAGCTCGCAATATACTAAAGAGAACGAACAGGAAGATGGCCCAAAAAACAACCTAAAGATCGGCTCTCCCAGGGTCATTCGCATTACAGATATCACAGCTCGTCGCACTATCGACCACAGGTTACTCAAGATTCAACGCCTTAAGGCCTTCAACGCCTGTGCAACAGGGGCGGCCCCAAAACTAACCGAGATCTTTACAACGATCCTCGGTAGAGCCAGCCACGCCCTGCATGTAGCGCACCCGGCAGCGCTCTCCTCTGCCCTGCAACGCATCTCAGAGATAGCCGCTCGGGGCGGTCTCTTTGCGCAACAGCTCAATGAACTTACGGTAGCGCCAGAGGCCTCCACTAGACGCGGCGTTGAGTTAGGCAACGCCCTCTCAGAGCGCTTGCCGCTGCTACGAGAGCTAGTATGTGATGGCATAGATGTGACGCTGCAACTCTCTGATGGCGATCTACCGGTAAAAATTGACACTGCACTTCTTACTCAGGCGCTAAGCCTGATTGTGATGAACTCCAGCGAGGCGTATCCAAGCGGAATTGGACAGGTCTCGATTAACACAGCTTACGAGGAGATAGATGCCGCAGTATGTCACCTACATCCTGGAAGTAAGCCCTAACAACCAGGGGAGAGTTCGGACATGTAGGGCTCGACCTGCCAAGTGTTCTTGCAATCATGAATGAACACGACGGTTTTATGACCGTAGAATCGAAACCGGAGCGCGGAACAACGATATCTCTCTACTTTCCAATCTTTATACCGGTTGAGCAACGAGCTACAACGTACAAGAGCCAGTCCCTTAACGGGGCCGGAAAAATAGCTGTTAACAACCAGGACAAACGCGTTCTTATAGTTGAAGATAGCAACGATCTAAGATCGCTCCTGCAGGATATGGTCAAAAGCCTGGGCTATCGCTCAACCGCCTGCTCAAACAAGGATGAGGCGCTTAAGCTACTGCAAGCCGGTCACGTAGATATTCTCCTAATCGAAGACTCTCTACCAGGCCTCTCGGTACAAGCTCTGATCGGGGAGCTGCCTGCTAACAACGGAGGGATTAGAACCGTGCTGCTCTCTGACTCAGAGAATATAACTACTCCCAACAGCGACGCCGTTATTATTAAACCGTTCGATATCGGAACGCTCTCAGATACTCTGAAAGAGGGGGGACAGCGCAGTCCTAGCCCTCGCGAATCGCATTAATCCAGAGCGTTTTGCCAGTATTGGTATCGAGGTCAGCTACGATTCCGTGCAGTATGCCCTCTCCTTCAGCGATCTGATAAGGCGCCGGTGTCGGTGAGGTAAAGCGCCTAATCGCCACCCCTGCATCCATGCCGATTACCCCTGTATTACTGCCAGTCATGCCAAGATCTGTGATAAAGCCCGTTCCACCAGGCAGAATCTGCGCATCTGAGGTCTGTACGTGTGTATGCGTTCCAACTAAGAGCGAGATACGTCCATCACAGTAACGCCCCATCGTCCATTTCTCTGAGGTCGCTTCGGCGTGAAAATCGCACAGGACCAGTCGATTTTCAATCTTAGGCAGCTCTGCAAGCATCGCATCGATCCCCTTAAAGGGACAATCGATCGAGCCACCCATAAAGACCCTGCCCATTAGATTGGAAACGTGTAGCTGCAATCCATCAGCACGGGTCCAGGTACACCAGCCTTTACCTGGAGTTGACTGTGCGGGGAGATTATAGGGTCTAATACACCAGGCTGAGTTGTTATCAAGAAACTCTAGCACCCCCTTTCTCTGAAAAGCGTGATCTCCAAGGGTGATTAGATCGACCCCTGCCTTATGAATATCATGAGCGGTCCCCGCATCAATACCAGCACCTCCGGCTGCGTTCTCGCCGTTTGCTACCACAACATCAACCTCTAGCCGTTGACGAAGGGGACGCAGGTGCTGTTCAAGCGCCTGGCGTCCAGGCTTTCCAACAACATCTCCAAGTACAAGAATACGGAGCCCTTTTTTATTTGGTAGATCAAAACTATTCAGCATAAATTTAACGACCGTTATAAATCTCGCTCTACCTTGAAAGCACCACGTTCATGACAGATCCAATCCATCGGTACATCGTGCGCATCGGTAGGAGTATCGTGAACAACCTGCATTGACCAACAGATCCCTATTTTAGAAGCCTCTCGCA
>JAPLFS010000083.1 GCA_026390555.1 Pseudomonadota bacterium | reverse complement strand
GGGAGTGAGTTAAAGAAATCACGCCACTGCTCCTGCGTAATCTCGTGCCGCATTAGGTAGAACTTACCGTACCCCTTCGGAAAGGCGGCTGGGATCGTATACCCTGTAGCATCATAGTACTCGGCGCTACCAGAGCTGGTTGTAATCGCAGACTCGCTCGTTATATACCACGGGTCGTTGTCAGCGGAGCCCTGCTTAAATGAGCTAGTTGAGGTGTTATTATCCCCGGCATAGAACGCCCCATCCGGAACGTACACCATATGTATGGCGTGGATTTGATAGGTTAGGTCATCACCATATACCACTCCGTCCTGCTCATAATCCCACCGTAGCTTTACATCGTTAAAGTCTACGCTCCCTGAGCCAGCGGCGCTGCGGTAGATAAAGACACCCACTCCGGGGTTAGTAGCTATATTAAAACTTGTGGCTGTATTAATAAGCCCGGTAGTGATCTCTGAACCGTTGGGCGCCGTATGTCCGGTATTGAGCAGCGAGCCGGGCTGCCACTCGCCGCTACCCCGTGAGGCGTTCTTAAACTTCATAAACACCCAGACAGCATCCCAGTTACTCTGCTCGGTGCTTAAGCGCCAGGAGTAGTTCCATGCAATGTCAAACTCGACATCCATGGTGCCGGTGTTGGTATCTACTCCACTTAGTATGAGATTATCGAGCACCACGCTACTTGGTCCGGCGCTGGTAAAGGTCGGGGCGGGGGTTGGTGTTTCGGTTGGAGTCTCAGTTGGAGTCTCGGTAGGAGTCTCAGTAGGAGTCTCAGTTGGCGTCTCGGTTGGGGTTTCGGTTGGAGTTTCGGTAGGAGTTTCGGTTGGGGTCTCAGTAGGAGTCTCAGTTGGAGTTTCGGTCGGAGTCTCGGTCGGAGTCTCAGTTGGAGTCTCGGTAGGAGTCTCAGTAGGAGTCTCAGTTGGCGTCTCGGTTGGGGTTTCGGTTGGAGTTTCGGTAGGAGTCTCAGTTGGAGTCTCGGTCGGAGTCTCGGTCGGAGTCTCAGTTGGAGTCTCTGTTGGATTCTCCTCCTCTTGAGCCGATGCATCTGACGGGGCGTTATATGAGATGAAAAGAGACACCATTGCGATCACGCAGAGCAGTGCACGAGCGATATGCCCCCCATTCGGCCTAAAGCCGTTTGCGTCTCCTGACATAGCTATGGCAAGGTCATAGGCCTTCTTGTTAGCGCTCATCTTACGTCTAGAGGTCGGTCGCCAACCCCTATAAATTTAAACATTTATCAAAAAATTAAGCCCACTAACTAAAGTGAACTAAGAATCTCTATTGCAGACTAATTCTCTTAGGTTTGCGGGCAACGGTACCGTTAGTACCCTCTAGTAAACCAAGAAAGCCCAAAATCTGGCAAAAATTGCCAGATCCAGGGTGTCGATCTAGAAATCCTAAGGTCGCTGGCCACTATTGAGACCAAAGCAACGCCTAGTTATAAAACCGTATTCGGCAACTATAGGTGTCAACCACCCCTCTTGGCAAGTTGAGATATTTGTTAACTATTCACCTCTATTGGATGATGGGCTAGCTACTAGGAACGCCGGTATCTACGCGGCCATGAAAGGTAAGGTAAGGTAAGGTATAGCCCACCTAAGCATTATACCTATGCTCTAACGCCTTATTTATACCCAACCAGCGCGTCCGCTGCGGAACGAGCCACCCCAAGGATAGGTTCGGGGAAAAGCCCAAGCGCTACTACCGCTAGGGCGCATACCCCGATAGAGATTATAGTCGGATACGATACCGCTAGGCGCCCCTGCTCTGTACCGCTCTGAAAGAGCATCGCCATCGGCACCCTAAAGTAGTACGCACAAGCGAGCGCCGAGTTAAGCCCCGCAATAATCGCAAGGCCCTGCAGATCAACTGAGAGCGCCGCTGAGAACAGAAATACCTTACCCATTAATCCAGCTAAGCTAGGGGGCAGCCCAGCCAGTGCCAGAAAGAATAGGGTCATGCAGGTTGCAAGAAATGGGCTCCTCTTAATCAGGCCGCGCAGATCCCCTAGATCGTCCGCATCCGGACCAACCGCCGAGAGCACAGAAAAGGCCCCGACCGTCATCGCACAGTACGAGATCAGATAGAAAAGGGTTGCCGCAACGCCATCCCCTTGCGCTGAAACTATGCCTATAAGCATATAACCAGCCTGTGCAACGCTTGAGTAGGCCAGCATCCGTTTAATGCTCCTCTGCTGCAGTGCGGCAAGGTTTCCAATCGTCATCGCAAGCACAGAGAGCACCCAGAGCGCCCCCATCGCCCACTCCTGTGGATATTCAAAGGCCCAATATGAAACCTTAAGGAGTGCAGCAAAGGCCGCTATCTTAACCACACAACTCATAAAGGTGGTAACAGAGGTCGGAGCCCCCTGATAGACATCGGGCACCCAGAGATGAAAAGGGGCTAATCCGAGCTTAAATCCAAGCCCTAGTAGGATCATAAGGAATGAGAGGATAACCATCGGCGATACTATGAGATCGCTTCCGGTCATCATCGAGAGCGAGCCGGTGGCGCCGTACCAGAGCGCTATCCCGTAGAGCAGAAAAGCGGAGCTGAAACACCCCAGCAAAAAGTACTTAATTGAGGCCTCAGATGATGCAGGCTTCGTTATGCGCGCTCCACACAGGCAGTAAAGCGCTAGTGAAGCCACCTCAACCCCGATAAAGAGAGTAAGAAAATCCGCCGCGAATATCATCACGAGCGCTCCACATAGCGCCGTTAGGGTGAGGAAATAGTATTCATTAACGGTCTCTATCTGCTCGCTATTAATGGCGGAGCTTGTGCCGATTAAACTTAACAGCGCCCCACCACAGGCGAGTATTCCAAGTAAGCGTGAGAGATCGTCTACGATAATGCCGTACTCACCATCAACTATTGTGTCCGGTATCTGCGCAAGCAGCACCACTGCGACTGCTACGAGCAGCACCGCTAAGATGGCGGCGCTCCGGGTGCGCTCAAGGAACCGACCAGTAACTAAGTACCCGAGACTCCCGAGAGAGATAGCAAGGATCGGTGCAAACGATCCTAACGGTGATGATAATAGCGCTACTGCATTCATATCGTACCTACACTCCTCTCCTTAAAGCGCGCTCGATCCGTATCGCTATCTGGCGCCTTATCTAGTGCTACGGTGCGCGTCACCTGTGCGTTCACTACCGGCGCTATGAACGAGAGCATCCGATTTGGGAACACCCCAAGCGCAATTATAGCCAGCGCCAGGGCACCCATGATAATGAGATCCTGAGCACTAATATCACCCTGCCTCGCCACACTATGCTCTCGCGCTGGGCCGAACATGGTCTTAAGGTACGCCGTTAATGTATAGACAGCCCCGAGCACAACACCAACCAAGGACAGAGCGGTCCAACCTGGATAGCTCCCCCAAGAGCCCAGAATAATCAGGAACTCCCCCACAAAGCTGCTCGTCAGTGGCAACGCAACGGCTGCGATACTAAACACCATCAGAAAGAGGGCCGCCCTTGGCATCTTTGTCGCCAAGCCGCCAAAGCCATCAAAGTCCCGCACCCCCTCACGGTCTATGACCGCGCCGAATACTAGAAAGAGCGCCGCCGTTACAAGACCGTGACTGAGCGCTTGAAAGACCACCCCGGTTAACGCCAGTTCATTTGTTGAAGCGAGCCCGAGCACACAAAATCCAAGGTGCGAGATAGATGAGTAAGCTAGTAGCGAGGGGATATCCCTCTGCACTGCTGCGATCAGAGCACCGTACACAACCCCAACTGCTCCGAACGCTGCTAGAAACGGCCCCGCCGAGTGCATAAAGTCTGGAAACAGTGGAAACATAAAACGTACCACGGCGTAGATACCAACCTTACCGAGGAGTGCTGCGGTAAAGGCTGCTATGCCATAGGGCGCCTCACGATAGGTGTCGGGTAACCAGCCGTGCAGAGGAACTATCGGGATCTTGACCGCAAAGGCCAAAAGAAAAGCTGCACCAAGCGTAAGTTGCTCCGTTGAACTCAGCTCCCCCACTCCATTTAGCCCATACCCGTACCCCTGCCCCTGCCAAACAAGGTAAAGAATAGCTAGAAACATCGGTACGGAGCCGGCCACGGTATAGAGCAAAAACTTTAGCGCTGCCTGAATACGGCGCGGACCACCCCAGAGCGCCGTAGCGCCCAGTACCGGAAGGAGCATCAGCTCATATAAGCAATAAAAAAGAACCAGATCGGTTGCGAGAAAGGCCCCTAAAACGCTCGCCTCTCCAAAAAGAAGGAGCGCGTACCACCCTGCCCCAGCGGCGCTCGGCTTACTTAGCCAGCCGATTACTGAGAGGGAAACAACGCAGGTCAGAAGAGCAAAAACTAACGACAATCCATCTAAGGTCAGGCTAAAGGTTATTCCAAGCGAGGGGATCCAGCTACGACTCTCGTGCAGAGCGTTAGCCGTGTCTGGGCTAGAGATAATCCCTTTGGCTAACGCCAGTAATAATCCCAAGGTAAGGACAGAGACAAAGAGTGCCCACGCTCTACACAACCTGCCGTTAGTATCTCGCTCACGAGCGAACCACGGCCCAAGGCAGAGCAGCGCCCCGAGCATCGGCAGTATAATAAGAAAACTGATCGGCAACCGTTCAAGCATCATCTCTGCCTACCTTACCTGTGTAAAAATACCGAAGAGCGTTGCCGCCGCGCCGAACATCAGAAAGAGATAGGTCGTTACCTGCCCCGTTGTAATCCTACAGGTCAGCTCCCCTACAGCGCTGGTGATATTGCCGAGAGCTACCGCACTACCCTGAATCAACGATTGGTCAACCGACCTAAATGCAATACCTGAGAGCTTTCTAACCGGCCTAATAACAAGAGCGTTCAGCACCTCATCAAAAAAGTAGGTGCGGGCAAATAGCTTTTCCAAAGGCCCACAGAACCTTCTAATCAAGCTCCTCTCACGTGGTGCTAGGATAAAGAGGTACACCGCAAGCACGATTCCAAATACTCCGGGGAGCGAGCCAACTAAGTACGAGAGCAGCCCCTCAGCGCCGTGCTCCAAGCTTGTCCCTTGTGCGCTCAGCCCAGAGAGGTACGCCGTAAAGGGGTGCTCAAGGACGAAACCTCCAACGAGTGAGAGTAACGCCAGCACCATCACCGGTGCTGTCATAATAAGCGGTGCTTCGTGTGGCTCTGCATGCCCACGGTAGCTTCCAAGAAAGGTCATAATAAACGAACGAGCCATGTAGAACGCGGTACATACAGCGATAGATGTAGCTATAAAGCTAATTAATTCGATCTGATCTATTAAGAAACGGTTCGGTGTTCCCGCAATTGAGGCCAAGATCGCATGCTTTGAAAAGTATCCAGCAAAGGGGCAGATCCCGGCGATAGCGAGGGTTGCCACTCCGTAGCAGATAGAGGTTATGGGCATACTCTTTGCGAGCCCTCCCATCTTTCGCATATCCTGCTCGTGGTGACAGCCGTGAATTACAGACCCTGCGCTGAGAAATAAACAGGCCTTAAAGAAAGCGTGGGTTACCACATGAAAAAGTGCCACCGAGTACTGCCCTACCCCCACGGCGATAAACATAAAACCGAGCTGACTAACGGTTGAGTAGGCCAGCACCTTTTTAATATCGTTCTGAACCATGGCGGTTGTAGCGGCTAAGGCTGATGTGGCGAGCGCCACCCACAGGATAGTTGCTGGAACGGCAGCATCTAACTCGATAACTCCGTGCATACGGGCCATCAGATAGATGCCGGCTGTAACCATGGTTGCCGCGTGAATTAGCGCTGAGACCGGCGTAGGGCCGGCCATCGCATCGGGGAGCCAGGTAAAAAGCGGAATCTGTGCAGACTTTCCCGTTGCGGCAAAAAAGAGCGCAAGCCCTGCCAACAATCCTAGCCCCTCTGGCAGACGCCTGAGCACATCGGCCTTATTAAGCTCCACTACATCGAGGGTTCCACACGCAGTGAAAAGAATGGCCATCGCAACAAGAAACCCGAGATCCCCGATACGATTCATTACAAACGCCTTGCGACCGGCCTTGGCGTACTCGGTATTGGTAAACCAGTATCCAATCAAGAGGTATGAGCAGAGCCCAACCCCCTCCCATCCGATAAAGATAACCGGAAGGCTCTTTCCGAGCACCAGGACCAACATCGAGGCCAAAAAGAGATTCATATAGGAGAAGAAGCGTGCGATACCGGGATCGTGCGCCATGTATCCTATAGAGTAGATATGAATTAAGAGTCCAACCCCAGTTACGATCAGACACATTACCGCCGCTAGTGAATCAAAATATAGCTCCATCGGTAGCGCAAGCGATCCAAACGAGATCCACGATGTAAGGAATCCCGTAAAGCTCCTGGTCGCACTTACTTCAGCCCACAAAGAGAGCGTCATAATGAACGACACCAGCACCGCTAGCGATGCCGTTATGCCCGCTAGCTTTGCAGCGACCCGACCAAGCAGGTAAGATAGCAAGGCCCCGATCAGAGGTGCTATCACAATAATTGACAAACGAAGATCTGAGCTTTCCATAACCCCTACCACTTAAGCTGCGCAGCATCGGTCGTCTCTACCGATACCAAGCTTCTAAATACCGAGATAATAATAGCTAACCCGACCGCTGACTCTGCGGCTGCAATCACCAAGACAAAAAACACAGCTACCTGCCCATCAAGGTTCCCATGCATCTTGCTAAACGTAACGAAGGTGAGATTTACCGCGTTAAGCATCAGCTCGATGCACATTAGGATAACGATGGCGTTACGCCGCATACAGACCCCTATAGCTCCGATTATAAAGAGCAGCAGAGCTAGGCCAAGATAGGATATTAATGGACTCATGGCTGCGCTCCTGCATTCTTTCCCTTCTCTCCGGTACCCTCGTTACGGGGCGCTAACGTTACCTGCTTTCGCTTGGCGAGCATAACGGCTCCAACGATTCCGATTAGTAGCACTAGCGACGAGAGCTCAAACTGCACTATATAGCGACTGAAGAGCTCCTCTCCTATAGCTTTTACGGTGCCCTCAGAGCGCCGCATATTCTCTTGCATGCTATGGGTTGAGAGCCCTGAGAGCTGTGTCACCATGGAGGAAAAGGCGGTAGAGAAGATCCAGCAACCGATAGTGATTGCGATAATTGCGCGCACGATTACAAACCTGCGGCGCGGCTCGTCCTTTAAATTAAGTAGCATCAATACAAATAACACAAGAACCATAATAGCTCCGGCGTATACCACTATCTGCGATACCGCCAGAAAGTGTGCCTCAAGTAAAGCATAGAGCCCCGCCACCGCGAGCAAGTTTACGACCAGCGCTAGTGCGCTGTAGAGGGGGTTGCGATTAACCACAACCGCTATCGCTGCAACTAGTGCGATAAGTGAGAGGACAAAACCGATAAAGGTCATAACGCTACCTTAAGGATCGCTGTAATAACGAGGTTTACCAGACTGACCGGAAGCAAGATCTTCCATCCTAGGTTCATCAACTGGTCGTACCTAAAACGGGGCAAGGTCCAGCGAATAACTATCTGCAACACACACAACGATACAACTTTTGCCATCAACACCAGGTGTCCGATCAGAGCGGCCCACCAAACTCCCTGCGGTAGGGTAATCCAGGGGATATGCCATCCACCAAAGAATAATAGCGCTAGCAGCATCGCTATCAGCGCTATCTCTGCGAACTCCCCGAGCCAGAACATTAGGAACTTCATGCCGGAGTATTCGGTAAAGTATCCGGCAGCGAGCTCAGACTCAGCTTCAGGCAGGTCAAACGGGGCTCTCTTGGTCTCGGCCATACCGGCCAGAAGCAAAACGACGAACCCGACCGGCTGCATTACGATGCCCCACTGCGGAATAACCCCGTAGAGAAGCTTCCCCTGCTCTTCGACGATGGTATAGAGATCAAGTGAGCCGTAGACGACGATAATAGCAACAAAAACCACCCCCATCGGAAGCTCATACGAGATCATCTGCGCAGTAGCACGCAGCGCTCCAAGCAGCGAGAACTTGTTGTTACCGGTCCACCCTGCTATCGCTATCCCATAGACTGCCAGGGAGCCCATCGCTAGAACAAAGAGCAGTCCTCCATCGATTGAGGCGACACAGGGATGCACCTTATAGCCATAGACCGTAAAGTCAGGTGCTATGGGCAGCACCGCAAAGGCCAGCATAATCGGAAGCACCGCCAGGACGGGCGCAAGAGCATGCAGAAACTTCGAGGCTCCTTCAGGCACGAAGTCCTCCTTCCAGAGCCCTTTGACCGAATCACAGATAAAGGTGTTGATGATACCGAGCCACCCCATCATTCTGATTAATGGCAGGAACGGTTTAATAAACCACTTATCTGATTCAACGAAGGCCCCTGCCCTGTTGGCTCCAACTCGGTCCTGAATTAATGCCGAGCCCTTACGCTCAAGCCAGGTACAGGTTGAGGCGAGCACAAGTGCGAGGTTCATTACAACGAAGACCTTCACTAGGAGAATTACAAGCTCAATCATACCTTCCTATGCTACCGGTAGCGCTACAGAGGCCACAACTGCCGGGTTCGAGGGCGTGCTACTGTCCCCCACCTGCGAGGCTGGCACCAACTGAACTCCCTCCCCCTTAATCTTTGCAATCGATAGCCCATGCACCGAAACGACTGAATCGGTTGCAAGGTACCAACGGGTCAGATCTCTATCGCTCATCTGTGTGGGGTTACCTGAGATAAGCTTAGCTCCTGCCGCCTCACTAAGCTGGGCGAGAAAGCGCCAATCAGGAACTGTGCCATCGATTAGGGGCAGAACGCTCTGCGCGTACTGTAACCTTAAATTTCGATTAACAAGGAGTCCTGATTTTTCAAGTATACTGCGCCCTGGAACTATCATGGTGAGTGTGCGTGCAAGGAGTGACTCCCTGTCTGTAAGTACCCCAACCGATAACTTCGCTGCGGCTAATCCCTCAAGCAGCTGAGCATCTATATCCTGTGTTGCGATGGCGCGGTCACCAAGCACAAGCACATGTTCGATCTCTTTGCGACGGATCTTGGCCAGCACCTCTAAGTATTCGCCTTCAGGTGTCTCTCCAACTATTCCAGCAAGCTGTGCACCCCTAAAGTTACTTGCGTAGTCGGGGCTAACGAGGATCTCTTCTACCTGATTAAGCGCGCGCTGCCGATAGGCGATCACAGCTCGGCCCACCGCTGAGGCGCGCACTAGAAGCTGCTTAATAAGGTAGTACTCCTCTAGCAACAGATCGGGGGAGGCTAGAATAGTTAAGGTCTTTAGGTTTCCCTTAAGCGCCGCTATTACCTCGGCTACTGACGGCAGCTCTCTTGCAGTTACGTTATTAAAGGGTGCTTTGACACGCGCTACTGGCAGAAAGCGCTGGAAGCCGTAGCGCCCCTCATCACACAACCACTCCTTATTGACCGCATCGTTACGACGCGCCTTGACCTGCACCACTTGGCCATCACGTTCAGCAACCTTTACGTTACATCCAGTGGAACATCCGGGGCAGATTGAATCGGTCTGATTGGTAAACCAGATCCTGGTATTAAAGCGCCATTCTCTATGGGTGAGTGCCCCAACTGGACAGAGATCAACTACCGATCCGGAGAGCGCGTTATTTAACTCATGTCCGGGGCTAATTGCGATTACCGACTGGTCGCCCCTATTTAACATGCCGAGCTCTGAGGTCTTTGTGATCTCATCACAGAAACGGATACAACGGGTGCACATAATGCAGCGCTCACCATCGAGCATAACCGTTGGTCCTAGCGGGATAGCCTTTGGCTTATGAACCTTCTGTTCCAGAAATCTGCTTGCGCGCGCGTTGTACTCAAAGTGATAGTCCTGCAACTTGCAATGACCGGCCTGATCGCACACCGTACAATCAAGGGGATGATTAATTAGAATAAATTCTAGGGTGGCGGCCTGCGCGTCGGCAACTGCCTGACTAGTAAGGTGCGTTTCAACCTGCATGCCCTCCGCTACGGTCGTGTTGCAAGCGATAGTCAACTTCGGTTGTCCCTTAACCGAGACCTGACACATGCGGCAGTTACCCGCTATAGAGAGGTGCGGATGGTAGCAATAATGCGGCACCTCGATATCGGCGCACTTGGCCGCCTCTATCAGGTTAGTACCCTTAGGCACCTGAACCTGCTTTCCGTCGATCGATAGGGTCACTAACTCGACCGGCTTTTGCGCAACTAAATCAGACATTATTTAACTCTATGTAATCACACGATCTCAGATTGAGGACACCCTTTCAGGCCAGCACCGAGCTGATCACGAACCGTCGAGAAGCGCAGATCTGGGCTCTCCTTTTCTATGCGATCGAGCAGCTTTGTAAGCTTCTCTTCGTTAAGATTCTCAAAGAAGATATCGTTAATTTGGCACATCGGCGCAGTTCCGCAGGAACCTAAACACTCCACCTCTTCGAAGCTCCAGGTACCATCTGCGCTCACCTCCCCAGGCTTAAGGCCGAGGTGCTCATGCAGAAATTGAGAGATGCGCTTTGCTCCACGCAACGCGCATGGCAATGTGCGACAGACCTGCACATGATATCGACCGACCGGCTTTTTGTAATACATAGTATAGAAGGTTGCGACCTCCCAGACCTGTACCGGCGCTATCGAAAGTTTGTGCGAGACCCAATCAACAGCGGCTTGAGTTATATGACCGAAGTGCTCCTGGGCGATGTAGAGCAGCGGCATTATAGCCGAGCGACTTTGTGGATAGAGCGCTATCATCTCCTGCGCTCTGCGCTCAGAGATCTCGGGCAAGAGCAGTGGCTCCTTACTTCTTGGAACAGCGCCCTTAGTGTTAATATAAAAGACCTGTCCGTTATCGGTCACACTCACCACCTATCATATTTATCATTCCAAATGTCGGAATAAGGTCCGAGAGGTTCCGTCCGAGCAACATCTTCCTCAATGAGCCCATATGAATAAAACTTGGAGCACGCACATGTGCGCGGTACGGCTTGCCGCTACCATCTGAGACAACATAGAAACCGAGCTCACCGCTTCCGCCCTCAACGGCCTGGTAAGCGGAGCCCTTCGGAGGCTTTACGCCGTACATCACCAACTCAAAGTGATTAATCATGCCATCGATTGAGTTATAGACCTGATCCTTTGAAACAAGTGCGATATGCGGATCATCTACTATGATGGCTCCCTGCGGTAGCCTTGCGATCGCCTGTTCGCAGATCCTAAGCGACTGCTCCATCTCGTTTAAACGAACTAGAAAGCGATCGTAGTTATCGCCCTTAGTTCCAAGCGGCACCTCAAAGTCAAACTCCTCATAGCTTGAGTACGGGAAAGCCTTGCGCACATCGTAGTTAACCCCTGAGCCACGCAACATCGGGCCGGTCAGGCTAAGGCCAATAGCCTCCTCTGCAGTTAGAATTCCGATATCGCACATACGGTCGATAAATATTCTGTTC
>JAPLFS010000082.1 GCA_026390555.1 Pseudomonadota bacterium | reverse complement strand
TCTTATCGGAAACCTAAGATTGCCATACCTAACATTATACAGGTTAGTTCCAGATTTAGAAATTCCAAAACCTGGCTGAGTGGGTGTGCCTCTCCTGTAAATACCGCTTTGCGTAACATTCAATCCACCCACACCATAACCCCCGTTGTTGTTAAAACGGATCGGCGGGCTGATTTGCTGATTCCCGTTCCTGGCTTGGCCATAGTTGTAGTTGCGCGGTTGCGCCGCGTACCTATGGTCATAGGGCCTAGAATCATAGTACGAATCTGATCCGTACTGAGGTTCAGGCGCTTCATATTGCTGCTGAATGGGCTGGGAACCAGCCTTCTTCAGCTGCTCTTTGACAGAGTCGATCTGCCTTTGCAGACCTTCCTTTACAGCGGGATCTGGCTCCCTCTGCACGATCCTCTCCAACACCTGGATTTGGTTTTGGAGGGTCTCTGCGGACTGACCCATAACGCTCGGCGTAACTCCGAGCATTAAAAGGGCCACAACCAACATGCATCTCAACATTTTGCACATTCCTTCCTAAAGAACGCGCACCTGCTGTAAAACACTTTACAAGCTCTAGGGCGCCTTCGCTGGCCACACTATGTAGCGAGCCAAGGCGCCCAGGAGTCGTACTTAAAACATATCTTCGATGTCGATACCCATATGAATAATTACTGTTATGGAGGGTTCTGTGCCCCCCGTAGCACACACATATTACCCTAGTTGGGGGGGTGATTGCTATTTATTAGCAGGGTGCGAATTAGTTCAGTAAGTTATGGGTACTTAGGGCCGCAAAAGGTTCTTTAAGCTACTGAGCCACTGCTCAGCACCCTTAGTCCTCTGATCTGTCCAGTTAGGGATCTTCAGTAGGAGCTGAGCGCGCTGTACAACTAAGTCAGAGGGGGCACCTGTACGCAGAGCTGTATGCATATTCTCAAGCATCTTCGCTACAGTTTCCGGGTGAGAGCCAAGCGTTGTAACCACAATCTGATTTAGGTGATTAAGTCGAGCCGGAGGAAGGAGGGCGGAGTGTTTTCTGAGGAACGAGTCAACAAGTGTAAATAGATCAAGTTGCGCACCGAGCGATTCTATACATGCGAGCGACGGTTTATATGTAGCGCTGTTTTTCCTGTTCCAAGACTCTCTAGCTCTAATCTCGTTTCTATACCCCTCGTCAACCAGGTTAATAAACATAAGTGCTGTATGATCGACCTGGGCAATTATAGTAGAGCGTATTTCGTCTGGACAATCTGTAACACGCGCCACAAGTAATGCCTCATTTGCAACATCTACAAACTGTTCAAGATCTCCTGAGTCAAATGAATCTGTCAGCCTTGTTAAGGCGAGCGCGGGATACCCGTGCAGTTCAGTAGCGATATGAGCGCGGAGCTTCTCAACATAGCCCTTCAGTTCCTGCTCGTGCATGCAGTCGCCAAAGGACTCCGGAAGGGCGTGCAGATGCTCTAGTTGTTCAGGTAGTTCGCAGTTGCCTAGCCGTAAAGCAGTGACGGCACGTTCTACAAAGACAACGCCATCGCTCGAAAGTTTTCGTATAACCGCTAGCATGAGTGGATTAGTGCTGTGCTGTAAGCACTCAGTTGCAGCCAGTGCGAAGCGGCGCAGATCTACTTCAAGAAAAGAGAGAGAGCTAGGGTCGATCTTATTTTCGTGCTTAAGGTGCAGGGAGAGGTTTGTAATGTAGTTTCCTGTCAGTATCCATATGGTGCGGGCCGTGGTGTCACTGAGCCTTGGTAGCATCTTCTCTACGCTTAGAAGGCGTTGTGAGTCTGAGCGCAGCGGCCATGCCGCGACGAACTCAAGCAGCTCGAGATAGTCACGCATTCGTAGCAGTGCGAAGGCCTCGGGGTTCTCCATCATACGCCGAGTTTCTTCAGCGGAGTTGATATTGGAGGCTAATAAGGAGAACGTAGTTAACCCCTCCTTGCCACCATGAATCCGCAGGCGAGCGAGGGCATTAACAAAGAAGCGGATACTCTCTGGGAGCTCGTTTGGGGTGGAGTCTTTAATGGTCGTGAGATCCTTTGCCAGGATATAGAGCTTGGGTACGATCTCTTCAAGTATCTCTTGGTTGGGCTGCTCGTCGTTCGTAGTCCAGGCACGAGCCTCTGCCTCTAAGTCGCGCATCTTTGCGAGCGTTTTAATGATAGTTGGCAATTCCTCGATGTAGGCGCGAGCAAAGGACCTTGTTGTAAACACAGAGGTGCCCGGGGGCGTAATAATCCCCTGGCGCAGTCGCACAGCTAGATCAATTTTCATGCTAGGCGCTTCATTGAGAGGAATAAGAAACACGGGGGGAGCTTTGTTATATCCAGCACGGGTAAGGGCCGATAGAAGGGTAGAATAGAGCTCAGAGATTTTTTCAAGATCGGCAGCACTGTTAGTGGAAAATGCCTGCTCCCAGCTCCTTGCAAGGCCAACTACTAGGGCATCTAGCGCCTGTTCGCCGCGCCCATTAAATGGTGCTTGCTCCGTTGACGGGTCAGTAAGCCATGAGAGCGCGCGTAGCTGTGAGATAGCGGAGATAACGGTTGTTGTTGCTTTGCTAGCACTCTCGACAGAGGTAAAGTGCCGAGCAAGGTGTAACTTCTCTAGGCGTTTGGTAGTTTGTCCGGTGAGCTCTGTAATGTAGTTACTTGCTCCTTTAATGATGGGCGATATAACGGCGCGAAGCTCTGAGTCGGTACTGATAGGCTTGCCGGAGTAAAGCTCCGCCAACAAAGTTAGCTTAGCGTTACACCCCTCAGGTAGAGATCCGTTTTCTGCCAGGCAGGTTAGGGAGGAGAGAACTGAGTTGCGAATCGCAAAACGAACGACCAGCTGCTGCAGCAGCGTTTGGCGAAATTTAAGGGGTAGCTCCAGCTCTAATCCATCGCAGGAGAGCTGGATATTTGGCTCCTTAGTTTTTCTCTCAACGATAGAGATCCTACCCCCGCCATCAGGCAGCAGGGAGCGCACTGCGTAAGCTAACTGCTCATTCTGCAAAAGCTGTGTCATTGCGGACGTCAATATGGGGGAGTTCCCGATAACTGAGATCGCTACAGAGTCAGCCACGGGCATGCACGGTTCTTGGGCTCTGGTTAGGATGTGGCCAGGAAGGTCTTGGTTTGCAAGCACAGCTTCTAACTACGTTGGATAGAGCTTTTAGTCAAAAAAAAACTCTCAATTATGCGGGGCTATGGGGGGCGTTAGGTGTTCATTTTAGTTCGAAATTAAATTAAGAGAAGAGAGTCCTTTATCGCAGGCTGTTTCGATAAGTAGCACCAAGCTCCTGATACTTAAGCGCCGAGGTGATAAGCCCCTGCTCTTCATCTGATCTAATTTGGCGCGAAATCCTGCCCGGTGTGCCCATCACTAGGCTGCGAGGTGGAATGATCATACCCTTTGGGATCAAGGTGTGTGCCCCGATAATACAGTATTCTCCGATCTGGGCGTTATCTAAAATCGTAGCCCCCATGCCTATTAGTGAGTGATCGCCGATAGAGCAGCCATGAATAATGGCACGGTGCCCAACCGTCACGTTCATGCCGATAGTGACGCTCTCCATATCGTAGGACGAGTGCACTAGCACATGTTCCTGCAGATTAGTGCCAGCCCCTATTGAGATCTTTTGAATATCACCCCGGATTACAACGTTAAAGAAGACTGAGCACCTTGCTCCGATCTCTACATCACCGATCACCCAGGCATCTGGAGCTATAAAGGCTGAGGGGTCGATCTTTGGCGTATGGGTTTCAAATGAAACTATAGGCATCGTCTGCAGTCGTTAGTGATATTGATTATTTACAAACTGCGTGAACTGCGGCCATGATCCGCTCCTTACTCGGAATCAGAACAACCTCAAGCGCCTTTGAATACGGCATCGGGCCCTCAAGCATCGACACTAAACCAACTGGGGCATCAAGCTCATCAAAAATGGAGCTGGTAATCATGTGCGCTAGGTAGGCGCCGTAGCTAGCTACCTCGTGCTGCTCCTGAACGACCACGCAACGGTGCGTTTTCGCAACGGAGTTAAGCACCGTCTCTTTATCTAGTGGACGCAGAGAGAGTAGATCCACTACCTCAGCCGAGATGCCCTCTAAAGCGAGCGCCTCAGCGACCTCTAGCGTTATAAATAGGTTCTTTGACCAGGTGATCAGGGTCACGTCGCTTCCGGCACGCTTAATATCAGCCTTGCCGATCGGAATAAGGTACTCACCCTCAGGAACGGGGCCACGCTTGCCGTAGGTAAGCTCCGACTCAAAAAAGACAACCGGATTATCATCTCGGATAGCGCTCTTAAGCAGCCCCTTCATATCGTAGGGGGTTGCAGGTGCAAGAACGATTAATCCAGG
>JAPLFS010000081.1 GCA_026390555.1 Pseudomonadota bacterium | reverse complement strand
TGGTAGATAGGCAAAAATGCGTGCACCACTTACAATACCACTCCGCTTCAGGTGTCCCTGCACAGCAGCTACAGAGGAGCGCATCTCGCCCATCGTTATGCGTCGCTTAAGCTCACCCTCTGACCAGGAGATAATGGCGAGTTGATCCTCCGCGCCACTCAGAAGATTCTCAGTGAAGTTAAGCTTAAAATTTGGAAACCACCGTTTTGCTAGTGGGGTTGGCCCCTCCAAAGCATCTACGTAGGGCTCAAGGGAGCCCTCTCCTTTGAGTCCTAGGAACCTAACAAGATTTGGCCAAAACTTCGCTGGCTCCCTAACCGACCAGTTGTGAAGTTGCTCGAAATCATCAAACCCCTGCTCCCCACTAGCCGTAAGCTCCTGCATAAAGCGTCTCAGAGCACAGCCATTTCGTAGCTCCTCAGAGGGGCTCCAAATGATCTCAGAGGGGTTATACTGCCTATCGATACCGTTCATAGCTGCACTAGCATTTATTATACATGAGCCAAAGTGCGTGGTCATTGATAAACTGGTGACTACTTCCTACCTCAACAGATTCCGTGACGTTCGTATAGCCCTAGTATAAGATAGCTCCCATGCTAATCGAGCCACAATATATGGTGCGTGCCCTTGAGCTTGCGCTCAAAGGGGGGCGCTCCGTAGCTCCAAATCCGCTTGTCGGTGCGGTGCTAGCTTACGAAGGAGCCGTTATCGGCGAGGGCTACCACCAACGGTACGGCGGGCCACATGCGGAGGTAGCGGCTCTCTCCTCTGTTGAGGATCGAAGCCTTATCCCGCACTCTACCCTCTACGTAACCCTTGAACCGTGCGCACATTTCGGGAAAACCCCGCCCTGCGCAGATCTAATCATAGATTCTGGAATTAAGCGTGTCGTTATTGGTTGCCGCGATCCCTTTCCTCAAGTCTCGGGCCGTGGAATCGAGCGGCTAATCAACGCCGGCATCTCCGTAACCGAGGGGGTGATGGAGCTAGAGTGCCGCGCAATGAACAGGCGCTTTATCGTGGCACAGCGAGAGAGGCGCCCCTACTGTATCCTTAAGTGGGCACAGACCAGGGATGGTTTTATAGCTCGTGCAGACCTCTCTTCACGTTGGATCAGCTCAGCACCATCACGCACCCTCACACACCTCTGGCGCTCTCAGGAGATGGCTATATTAGTTGGGCGCACAACCGCCGCGGTCGATGATCCTGAACTAACGGTACGACACGCCATTGGACAAAATCCGGTTCGAATCGTTATCGATCGAACCCTCTCTCTCCCTCAAACTTTAAAACTATTTAATGGCGCTACTGATACGATTATCCTCAATACCGTGCGGGAATCTACTGACGGACCGATCCGTTTTCGTCGTATCGATCCATTGGCGTGGTCGTGTCAGGCGCTCTGTTCAACCCTCTTTCAGGAGGGTCTTACATCTATAATAATTGAGGGGGGCGCTTTGACCCTGCGTAGTTTTATCGATGCAGAGATCTGGGATGAGGCCAGGATCTTTATCAGTGCTACGACGTTTGGCGCAGGTATTAAAGCCCCAAGCATTCCGCAACAAGAACAAGAACAGGGACAGGAACAGGGGGGTCATATGTGTACGGTTGGAACCGATACACTAATCACACTGCAACACCCCTTACTGGCCGCTAGGTTAGGGATTACTACTGAAGTCCTGCAGATACCGATAGAGCTCGGAGTTGAGCTACTGCATCTCTAAAGGTGCTTCAACTGAGCCCATTTTATCGCTTCTCAGCTCATTGGAATCTAGGCTAGCTAGACCCTGCGGAAATGAGCGCCTATGATCAAGAAATGCATTCGGACGTCCGAGCGTGTTCTTGTATACGCGTGCTAGGTAAATTGATATAAAGCTCAACACCGCCCCACAGTAGGTAAATCCAAGCACAACGAGCGCAGTAAACGCCCATGGCCTAGAACCTCTACTGGCCAGTACTCCCAGGGTCAACATGGCTCCTATCCAGATCGGCAGGCAGTACATTGCAACTCGCAGCAGTAGCGTACTAGCCGATAGGATACCCGCAACAGCAAAGAGCATCATCCCCCAGATATTATAGTGAGTCTCGCCTGCGATACGCTTATCACGGCGATAGGGGATCCCTATGCGCTTAAATCCAACTCGTCCGATCGAGGCCCTTATAAAGGGGAAAGATGAGGAGTCCTGTATAATGGCGTTACGCACCTCTTGCGTCATCAGCGAGAATTCGGCCATATCGAGAACGATATCCTCATCCGCTACCGCTTTCATCACTCGATAGAACACCTTGCGCATAAACTTGATCGACGCTCTCTCGATCCGATCAACCCGTTCACCGTATACAACATCAAAACCTTGCCTGTGATTCTTTACGAACTCAAGGATCATCTCGGGCGGGTCCTCGCAATCAACATCGATAAAAACAAAGATATCCCCTGTGCAGTTACGCAATCCGAACTCCAGTGAGCGTTGATACCCTACGTCCTTAGCGAGTGAGAGCAGGAATACGAATGGATGCTCATCACGGATCTGAGATATCACCTCGCACGTTTGGTCGCGCGAAGCGTTGTTGATAAATACTAGTTGTGGGGTGTACTCGTGCGAGAGCTCCTGAATAACTGGGAGTATGCGCTGAAAGAATAGCGGAACTACCCGCTCCTCATTAAAAACCGGCACTAGGATTGCGATAGCCTGTTTCTGCTGTGACACTAAGATCCTCCGTACACGTTAGCGACCAACGTTCCACAATAATCAACACCGAGCAAAACTCAGCCGCATACCATCACCGTTTAGATGCCAGATGCTAGCAAGATTAGCTCTTTTTTTAGCACGTTAAACCCCCAATCATACTAGCACCCTAGGCTTCTATAACTACATGTAATTACATATACTTAAGATTACTACGCCACCACTCTACGCTTTCTGCAAGCCGCACCTGAATATCTTCTGGGGAGGTTACCCGCACCTCCCTGCGTAGCCGCTCTATGGAGGCTACGATGCGCAATGGATCGTTAGGAACCTTCTGTTTTGCTCCAAGTTGTATCAATTCAGGACGCCCGATAATCGTTCCAAGCGCCTTGAGAATCGACGCAATTGAGCGTTCCTCGCCGGAGGCTATGTTTACATCCCCAGTAACATCTGAATAGAGAAGTGCTACGAATGCGGCAGCCACATCCTCCGTATGGGCAAAATCGCGGATCTGATCACCGATACTTGCTGGAAACATCTGTCCTTTTAGTAACGCAATAATCGCCGACGATACCAAGCGCTGCGTTCCCTCATGTGGACCAAAGAGAAAGAATATCCGCCCCCAAGCTGCCTCTATCTTATGGTGCGCTGCAATCGTAAAGAGGCTCTTACGTGATGCTAACTTCGACTGTCCATAGAGCGTAGAGGGCATAAGCTTGGAGCTGCCCTCTATAAGCTTTTCATCCGCACCACCCCATTCATATTCAGCGCAGGAGCCGGCCGCAACAACTCGCTTTCCTCCGTTCTCTATAAAGGCTTGCAGCAACAACTTACTACTAACGATCCAGTCTATGTTTTCAGGCGAAGACCAGAAGACCCCATGTCTAGTATCCCATGCAAGGTGCAGTAGGTGTGTGGCTTTAATGCGCGCAACGATGGGCGTTACAGTGTTGGTATCGTGTAGATCGACTGCGTGTAGCTCTACGGCATCACCGAAGCGGCTCTTAAGGAGGCTCAGATCTGAGTCCCTGATGGTTCTAGTAAATATATGTACCTGCTGGCCACGCGCCACTAGGAAAGGGATCGTTTGTCGACCGAGAAACCCGCATCCTCCTGTAACGATCACTGCTCCGTTAGTCATCAAACATACCTTACAGAATATCGCTACTAAAATCTGGATACTGCGCGTCGCGTTCGGATATGACGAGCGGAGAGAACGGCCATGAAATAGAGAACTTCGGATCGTCCCACCGAACTCCTCGGCTCAAACTCGGATTAAAGGGCTCAGACATCATATAGAGCACCTCACTCTCATCTTTAAGGGTGATAAATCCATGCGCGCATCCAGCCGGAATCGCAAGCGCAGTCCTATTATCGTCCGATAATTCTACCCCTATTGACCTACCGAAGCTCTCTGAGCTCTCGCGCAGATCTAACACCACATCCAGAATTGCGCCCCTTATACAGCGCACTAACTTAGACTCCTTGGATGGATTGGCCTGAAAGTGCATGCCACGTAGGGTCCCGCGCTTCTGATTGAACGACACACTGCTCTGACAATAGGTGCTGGGCAATCCGATCTGTGCGAACTCCTCAGCACAAAATGTTCTGGCAAAAAATCCCCGCTCATCACAGCTTGGTTCGATCTCTACTCGCCATACGCCAGGAAGTGAGAGATCTGTGCAGCGCATTAAAACACCTGCAGGGTTGGAATGGGGACTACAAACTTACCACCCCAGGAACGGATCTGACTCAACTGTGAGGCAACTTCATCCTTAAGGTTCCAGGCTAGGATCAGCACAAAATCAGGCCTGGTCTCATTAATCTTTTCTGGACTAAGAACCGGTATATGGGTACCAGGGGTGAATAATCCCTGTTTATGTGGATTTAGATCAACAACGTAGTCGATAAAATCCTGACGAATACCACAGAAATTAAGCAAGGTGTTGCCCTTTGCGGCAGCGCCGTACGCGGCGACCCTTTGCCCATCAGCACGCGCCTGAATAAGAAATGAAAGTAGCGCCCTTTTAGTGACCTCCACATTCTCCTTAAAGCTGCTGTAAGTTGCGATCTGATCAAGTGCTGCACTTTTTTCGAGATCTCGCACCATTGCTACAGAGGCATCTACCGGGCGTGCTCTTTTACCATCGTGCTGTCCATAAATCCGCAGCGATCCTCCATGTGTCGGTAGCTGATCAACTGAGAACACCATCAGCCCGTGCGCAGCGAAGATGCTCTCGACCGCCAAGAGCGATAGGTATGAGAAGTGCTCGTGATAGATCGTATCAAACTGATTGTTTTTTATAAGTTGTAAAAGGTGTGGAAACTCTAAAGTAATAACTCCATCCTCTGCTAGAAGAACCTTCATCCCCGCCACGAAATCATTAATGTCCGGCACATGTGCAAAGACGTTATTACCGATTAGTAGGTTTGCACCGCGCCCCTCAGCTTTAAGCCTCTGGGCGCTCTCGCTGCCGAAGAAAAATGAGCGTGTTGGTATCCCCTTTTCTGTCGCTACCGCAGCTACGTTCGCCGCTGGCTCAATACCGAGGCATGGAATCTCGTGTTTAACGAAGTTCTGCAGCAGATAGCCATCGTTACTTGCGATCTCAACCACAAACGATCTCGAATCGAGCTTAAGCCGCTCTATCATCTGCTCACTGTATAGCTTTGCATGCCTAAGCCAGCTCTCTGAGTACGATGAAAAATATACATAATCAGAGAAGATCTGATCT